>NZ_JBHVWF010000013.1:0-94139 GCF_042882365.1 Streptomyces sp. NPDC058221
TCGTACTCGTTCCCTGACCGCGGCCCGACCGCACCCGGCCGGGCCGCCACTTGAGGGCCGTCGCTGCTGCTCACCCACGTTGCCCGGGACGCCGAAGCGCGCCGAAGTGTCCCGGGCACCGTCCTTCCGGATACGGGCGGAGCCTTCTACCGTGCGGCCTCCCGCCCGGACGCGGCCACCGAGTGCTGCCCGGAGAGCCAGGCGTGGACGGCGAGGGCGGTCGTGCGGGAATGCTCCTCCAGAACGGTGAAGTGGTCACCGGGCACGGTGATCTCGGAGTGCGGCAGCCTCCACGGCTCGGCGGCCCCGATGCCGGGCAGGCGGTCTCCGGCCCGGACGAAGAGGGTGGGGGCCGTCAGGGCCGCCGGCTCCCAGCCGGCGTAGAGCTCCAGGTAGCAGGCCATCGCCGTGAGCCGGTCGGCCTCGGCCGAGGCGAACTGCGCGGCGTTGTCCAGCATGCCTGCGGTCATCGCCGAGAGCGCGGGACTGTCGCCACCGCTGCCACGGCTGCCGCCGAGACCGCCGGCCTCGCCGGGGTAGGTGTCGATCAGGACGACGGCGGACGGAATCATGCCCGTGCTCTCGAGCTTCTCGGCAACCGCGTGTGCCACCCATCCGCCGGCCGAGCGCCCCAGCAGGACGAACGGTTCGTCGCCTGCGCACGCGCGCACGGCGGCGGCCTGCGCCGCCGCGAAGGCGGCCCGGGTGGCGGGCAGCCGTTCCTGAGGAAGGAACCCCGGGTTCGGCAGTACCGAAACCGGGCGCCTGTCCTGGAGAGCCTGCCCGAAACGGGCGTACTCGTGCGGCCCCGACAGTGCGCTGAGGGCGGGAAAGCAGATCAGGCGGGGCCCGGGGCCCCCCGTCGCGAGGGTGACGGCCGGGGGCGGTGAGCCGAGGACGTCGGTGTCCTCGAACACCTCGCGCAAACGTGCTGCGATCGTCAGGAGAGCCATCCCGTCCCACGCCCTGCCACGGGCGCACGCCGTACGGAAGAGCGCGGACAGGGAGTCGGAGTCAGTGCCCTCCCGGGCCGGACTCCTTCCCGTCGCACCGCTTCGGCGACGGGGCGAGGCCCCACCCGGGTCCCCGCCGGCCGCTGCCGGACCGGTGGGGCCGGGGGCAGCCGAGGGGCCGGGCGCTTCGGGGGCGTCCTGGGACCAGCGTTCCTCCAGGTGGGCAGCGACCGCACGTGGTGTCGGGTAGTCGAACAGGAGCGTGGCCGGCAGGGCGAGTCCTGTCAGCGCCGCCAGCCGGTTGCGCAACTCGACCGCGGCCAGTGAGTCGAGACCCAGCTCCGCCAGCGCGCGGTCCGCCTCGACGGCGGAGTCCTCCGAGCCGTGGCCGAGTGCCAGGGCGGCTTCCGCCCGGACCTGCGAGAGGAGCAGAGCACCGCGTTCGCCCGAGGGCGTGGCGGCCAGCCGTCGGCGCAGGGAGTCCTCGCCTTCGGCGCCGGGCCCCGTGAGCGATGCGGAGGACGTCCGTACGGGCTCCCGGCCCGGTACACGCGAGAGCGGCGACCCGGGTTCCCCGGAGCCCCCGGTCGCCGCCGGGTCGAGACGAGCGGCCACGAGGACCGCGTCCTGTCCTTCGATGGCGGTGTCGAAGAGCGAAAGGCCCTCCTCGGTCCGCAGCGGGACGAAACCGGACCGGGCCATCCGGCGCAGGTCCGCACCCCGTAGCCCGGCCGTCATCCCGTCGCTCTGCTGCCACGGCCCCCAGGCGAGCGAGGTGCCGGGCAGTCCGAGCGCCCCCCGGTGCTGTGCCAGCGCGTCCAGGAACGAGTTCGCCGCCGCGTAGTTGCTCTGGCCACCGGAGCCGAAGACCCCGGCCACCGAGGAGAACAGGGCGAACACCGCCAGGTCGCTGTCCCGCGTCAACTCGTGCAGGGCGAGGCCCGCGTCCACCTTCGGCCGCAGGACGCGGTCCAGCCGTTCCTGGGTGAGCGCCGGGACCACGCCGTCGTCCAGGACCCCCGCGGTGTGCACCACGCCGGTCAGCGGGTGCGCCTCCGGCACGCTCGCGAGCAACGAGGCGAGCGCCGTCCGGTCGGCGACGTCGCAGGCGGCCACCGTCACCTCCGCGCCCCGCTCGGTGAGTTCCGTGCGCAGTCCGGCGGCTCCGGGTGCATCGGCTCCGCGTCGGCCCACGAGCAGCAGGTGACGTACCCCGTGCACGACCACGAGGTGACGGGCGAGCGCCATGCCCAAGGACCCGGAGCCCCCGGTGACCAGGACGGTGCCGTCCGGGTCCAGCCGGCGCGGCCCGCCATCGGCTGTTGCTGTTGCCGTTGCCGCGTGGGATGCGCGGACCAGCCGCGGTACGTACGCGACGCCCTTGCGCACGGCTGTCTGCGGCTCGGGGCTCGTCAGGGCGTGGGTCAAGGCCGCTGCGGACGCGGGATGTCCGTCGACGTCGATCAGTGAGAAGCGGCCTGGGTTCTCGGTCTGTGCCGAGCGGAGCAGCCCCCACACCGGTGCGTGGACGAGAGCGGCATCCTCGTCGAGGACGCTTCCGTCCACCTCCGTTCCGGTGGCGATGACGCCCGAAGTCAGGATGACGAGACGTGACGTGGCGAGCCGTTCCTCGGCGAGCCAGTCCTGGACGAGCCGCAGCGCCCAGCCGGCCGCACGGTGTGCTGCCGCCGCGCGGTCCGGCCCGTCCGCCCAGCTGAGCGGAGGGCGGGCGATCACGACGGCCGGTGCGTCGGCCGCCGCAGAGGCTGGATCCGGGTAGACCGTCAGCCGGATGCCCGACTGCCGGAAAACGCCGCTCTGGGGCGGGTCCGGCTCCCCCAGGAGCCCGAAGGGGGGCGGTTCTGCCGGCGTGGGGGCGGGGGAGTCCGGCAGCCGCGTCCAGTCCAGGCGGAACAGCGAGTCGCTGTGTGCGCGTACGCCGCTCAACTGCTCCCGGGAGAGCGGCCGCAGGGCGAGCGAGCGCACTGTGGCCACGCGGGCCCCGTTCTCGTCGGCCAGCTCCAGCCTGGTTCTGTTCCCCTCCGCCCGGGACACCCGCACGCGCAGTGTGCGGGCGCCGGATGCGTACAACCGCACACCACTCCAGGCGAACGGGAGCGACAACGCCGGTCCGGTACCGCTGCCGGCGGCGTCGCTGTCGGGCACGCTCCGATCCAGCGTCAGCGCGTGCAACGCTGAGTCCAGCAGCGCCGGATGCAGGGTGAACAGGCGGGCGTTCGCGTGTTCCTCCTCCGGGAGTGCGACCTCGGCGAGGAGATCGTCGCCCAGGCGCCAGGCTGCCCGCAGGCCCTGGAACGCCGGTCCGTATCGGAGCCCGCTGTGCGCGAGTCCTTCGTAGAGGCCGACGCCTGCCTCGGTGCCGAGCGGCAGCGGTACGGCATTCGCCGGAGGCCATGGGGACGGTGCGTCCGCGGAAGTCCGCGGATCCGGTGGGCCGAAGTCCGCAGGGGTCAGGACGCCGGAGGCATGGCGGGTCCAAGGGCCGTCGTCGTATCCGGGAGTGTGCGTCCGTGCGTGGAACACCACGGCCCGGCGCCCGTCCGGGTCCGCGCGCGCCACCTTCACCTGGAGCTCGACCGCCCCGTCGAGGGACAGCACAAGCGGCGCCGTCAGGGTCAGTTCCTCCAGTACGGAGGCTCCCGCCCGGTCCCCGGCGTGGATCGCCATGTCGACGAAGGCCGTCGCCGGCAGGAGCACCGCGTCCAGCACCGAGTGGCCGGCGAGCCAGGGCTGGTCCCGCAGGGACAGCCGGCCGCTCAGCAGCAGGCCGTCGTCGTCAGCCGTCGTCGTCGCCGCTCGCAGGAACGGGTGGAGCGCGGCGTCGGTCTCCGCCGCGGGATCCGGCCGGTCGGCCTCCAGCCAGTACCGCTCGCGCTGGAACGCGTAGGCGGGCAGTGCCGTACGCCGTGCGCCGCGCCCGGCGAAGACCGCGTGCCAATCCACCTCCACACCGTGGGCGTGCAGCGCGGCCACGGTGGTGAGCAACGCGCCGGTCTCCGGCCGTGGACCGCGCAGTGTCGGGACCACCAGAGGCGCGGGGCCGTCCCCGCCGGTGCCTGACGTGGTTGTCGCCGTGTCCGGCGTGGCCGCCGGACGGTGGTCGGAGAGGCAGTCGCGGGTCAGGCCCGCGAGCACACTGTCCGGGCCGAGCTCCACGAAGTGGGTGGCTCCCCGCTCCCGCAGGTACCGCACCGAGTCGGCGAATCGGACCGGTCTGCGTACCTGGTCGGTCCAGTACCGGGGCGAGCAGATCTCCTCGGTGGTTGCGGGCCGGTCCGCAACCGAGGTGACCAGGGGAATCCTCGGCGGGGCGTAGCTGATCCCCTGCGCGACCGCGCGGAAGGCGTCGAGCATCGGTTCCATGTGCGCCGAGTGGAAGGCGTGGCTCACCCGGAGACGGCCGGCCTCGCGCCCCTGCGCGTGCCAGTGCGCGACGACCTCCAGGACGGCGGCTTCGTCTCCGGAGACGACCACGGAGCGACCGTTCACCGCTGCGATGTCCAGGCCCCGCGCTTTGCCCGCTCCGTCGGCCAGGTACGCGGTCACCTCGCTTTCGTCGGCCCGGACGGAGGCCATCGCCCCACCGGTGGGCAGCGCGTCCATCAGCCGGCCGCGTGCCGCCACCAAGGTGCAGGCGTCCGCGAGTGACAGCACCCCGGCCACGTGCGCCGCCGCCAGTTCACCGACCGAGTGACCTGCCACCATGTCCGGGCGTACGCCCCAGGACTCCAGCAGCCGGAAGAGGGAGACCTCCAGAGCGAAGAGCGCGGGCTGCGTGAAACGCGTCGTGTGCAGGAGCCCGTCCGCCGGCGAGCCCCCGGCACCCTCGGCGCTCCCCTTGCTGTCTTCGGCAGCGTCGGTGCTCACTGCGGTCCCGGCAGCGAACACCACGTCCCGTAGGGGCTTCGGCAGGAGCGGGTCCAGCAGCGCGCAGATCTCGTCGAAGGAACGGGCGTAGACCGGATGGTTCTCGTACAGCCCCCGGCCCATGCCGGCCCGCTGGCTGCCCTGCCCGGTGAACATGAAGACGACCGGGCCCGCCGGGCGGGGGCCGCTCGTGTTCCGGCCCGGCCGGTCGCGGCCCGCGGCCAACGCGTCCAGCGAGGCGAGCAGTTCTTCGCGGTCACCGGCCACCGGCACCGCGCGGTGCTCGAAATGGGTGCGGGTCGTGGCCAGGGAGAAACCGAGGTCCAGCAGGTCTGCTGCGGGGCGTGCCTTCACGTGGGCGTGCAGGCGCCGGGCCTGCGCCCGCAGCGCCGGTGCGGTCCTCCCGGACACCGGGAACGGCACTGCCGTCCCCCGGGCGCCCGTCGGTCCGCCGTCCGGGCGGTGGTCGCCCGGGGCACCCGGCTGCTCCACGGGCGCCTGCTCGATGACCACATGCGCGTTGGTCCCGCTGATCCCGAAGGACGACACCCCCGCGCGCCGGGGCCGCCCCGTCCGGGGCCAGGGCACCGGACGGGTGAGCAGCGACACGGCGCCGGACGACCAGTCCACGCCGGGGTTCGGCTCCTCGGCGTGGAGCGTACGCGGCAGTACGCCGTGTGCCATCGCCTGGACCATCTTCATCATGGCGGCCATACCCGCCGCCGCCTGCGTGTGCCCGATGTTCGACTTGACCGAGCCCAGCCACAGCGGGTGTTCCCGTGAACCGGCCCGGCCGAAGGTCTCCAGGAACGCCTCCGCCTCGATGACGTCGCCGAGCCGGGTGCCCGTGCCGTGCGCCTCCACCGCGTCGATCTCCGCGGGTGCCAGTCGTGCGTCGGCCAGAGCCTGGCGGATCACCCGTCGCTGCGCCGGCCCGTGCGGCGCGGTCAGACCGTTGCTCGCACCGTCCTGGTTCACCGCGGAACCGCGTACCACGGCCAGCACCGGGTAACCCGCCCGCCGGGCCTGCGACAGCCGGGTCACCAGCAGCATTCCCGCGCCCTCGGCCCAGCCGGTGCCGTCCGCCGCCGCACCGAACGCCTTGCAGCGGCCGTCGGGGGCGAGCGCGCGCTGCCTGCTGAACTCGACGAAGGAGCGGGGTGCCGTCATCACGGTGACGCCTCCGGCGAGCGCCATGGAGCAATCGCCCCTGCGCACGGCCTGGGCCGCCAGGTGCAGCGCCACCAGGGACGACGAGCACGCCGTGTCCACGGTGACCGCCGGCCCCTCCAGGCCCAGCGTGTAGGCGATGCGGCCGGAGGCGACGCTGCCCGCGTTGCCGATGCCGAGATAGCCCTCCACCCGTTCCGGTGTGCGGGTGAGACGGTCGGCGTAGTCGCTGTACATGAGTCCGGCGTACACACCGGTGGGCGTGCCACGCACCGTGGCGGGATCGATCCCCGCGTGTTCGAAGGCTTCCCAGGCGACTTCGAGCAGCAACCGGTGCTGCGGGTCCATGGCCAGGGCCTCGCGGGGCGAGATCCCGAAGAAGGCCGGGTCGAACCGGTCGACACCGGACAGGAAGCCTCCCTCACGTACGTAGGTACGGCCTGACCGCCCGGGGTCCGGGTCGTACAGCCCGTCCACGTCCCACCCCCGGTCGGTGGGGAAGGGGGTGATGGCGTCGGTGCCGTCCTCGACGAGCCGCCACAGGTCCTCGGGGGTCTCCACACCGCCGGGGAAACGGCAGGCCATGGCGACGATGACCACGGGGTCCTCGTCGCCGCCGGTCCCCTCCGGGCGGCCGGGCGCGGCAGCGGCAGTCCCGCCGGTGAGCCGCGACCGAAGATGCGAGGCGAGTTCGGCCGTGGTGGGGAAGTCGAAGGGCGCGGCCTCGGACAGGGGAAGACCGGTCGCCGCCGACAGCCGGCCGCACAGCATCGTCGACGTCAACGAGTCGAGCCCCAGGTCGCGGAAGGCGGTGCCCTGCCCGACCTCGTCCACGGCGCAGCCGAGCACGGCGGCGACCTCGGTCCGCACCAGAGCCGTCAGGTCCACCGCCGCCGCATCCGTCGGCGTGAGGGACCCGGCGGGCAGAGGGCGCCCGGACAGGCCTTCGAGCGCGTACCGCTTGACCTTGCCCGAGGCGGTACGCGGGATCGCGTCCACCTCGTAGAGGGCGGCCGGCACCTTGAACGGCGAGAGGTGCTCCCGGCATGCGGCGATGATCGCTCTCCTGTCCAGAGCTCCGGCGTCCGCCGGGACCAGGTAGGCGGCCGGGATCTCACCGGCCATGTCGTCCGGGAGGCCGGCGACGGCGGCATCCTGAACTCCCGGCAGTGCCAGCAGTACCGCCTCGATCTCGGAGGGATGGACGTTCTCCCCGGCCCGGATGATCAGCTCGCTGACCCGGCCGGTGAGGGTGATCTCACCGTCGGCGTCGATCCGGGCCAGGTCACCGGTGCGGTACCAGCCGTCGCGCAGAACCTCGGCGGTGTCGTCGGGCCGCTGGTGGTACCCCGCCATGACTCCGGGCCCGGAGACCCACAACTCGCCCTCGCCCGAGGCCTCGGCGCCACTTCCGTCGCCGATGCGGGCCCGCATGCCCGGCAGCACACGGCCGCAGGAGCCGGCCACCCGGGCGGCACCCGGCGCCGTCATGGTGACCGGCCCCGCCTCGGTGCTTCCGTAATGGTCAAGGAACGGGACCCGGCAGACTTCCTCGAAGGCCCGCTGGAAAGCGGGAGTGGCGGCAGCGCCCCCGCTCACGCAGCCACGCAGCGCCGGTGCTCCCAGGCCGTCGTCGCCCACGGCGTCGAGGAGCTTGCCGTACGTCGCGGGAACGCCGGCCAGCAGCGTGAACGGGTCTTCGGTCCGGTGCAGTTCACTCAGCACGTCCGTAGCGGAGAACCGTGGCAGGAGCACGGCGGACGCCCCGGTCGCGGTGACCCCGAGGACGCACAGGAGCTGCCCCATGGCGTGGTGGAGGGGCAGGGGCCAGAGCAGGCGGTCGCCGGCCGTCAGGCCGAGGACGGCCACGAAACCTGATGCCACCGACGACAGCCGGCTGCGCTGGGTGGACAGCACTCCCTTGGGCAGACCGGTCGACCCGGATGTGTAGAGGAGCCAGGCCACCTCGTCGAGCCCGAGATCATCCGGAGCCGGCACGGGCGGTTCGGTGGCGACCAGGGTCGCGTAGCGGACCATGCCCGCTTCCCCGGCCGAGTCGCCACCCGTCCCCGCCTCCGGGGATCCGCCTCGCGTCCCGGCGTCCTGGACGAGGATCACGCCCAGCCGCGGGCGCTGCGGCAGCAACGGCAGTAACCGGCCCAGGGAGGACCGGTCGGTGAAGACGATCCGGGCCCCGCTGTCATCCAGCAGATGTGCCAACTCGGCGGTGGTGCTCCGCGGGTCCATCGGCACACCGACCGCGCCCGCCCGGACGACGGCCAGAACGCTCTCCACGGCCTCGACCCGGCTGCCCAGAAGGATCGCCGCCCGCTCCCCGTGACGCAGGCCGAGACCGACGAGGTGACCGGCCAGCCGGCCGGTCCGCAGTTCCAGTTCCCCGTACGTCACACCGCAACGGTCGTCCTGGAAGGCGGTCTTGGTACCGTGCCGCCGGGCATGCTCCCGGAGCAGATCCGGCAGAGGACGCAGGGCGGGCACATGCACTGTCACCAGGATGAACACTTTCTCTGGATACGGGAGTTGCCGGTGATCACGATAGGCGACCGGTGTACTGGGCCGGGAGCGGTGGCCCACCTGCCGTCCTCGTCGGCCGAGGAACCCCGGACCACCTGATTCGCCCGGCCCTTGCGTACGGCGGTGGGCTTGCGGACATGGATCTCGCTGCGGCAAGGCCGTATGCTGCAGCGTCGCGGCCGGCGCTGCTCAGCGTCGTACCCGCCGAGGGTGCCCATTCCGCAGCAGGTACCCGACGAACGACCTGGAGGTTGACCGGTGATCACTCTCAGCGCAGTCGCAGGAGTGGCTTTGGTCGAACTGGGCATGGCGCTCACTCCGGGACCGAACATGATTCACCTCGCCTCCCGTGCGATCACCCAAGGCCGCAGGGCGGGCCTGGTCAGCCTCAGCGGAACCGCTGTGGGATTCGTGTGCTACCTGGTGGCCGCGGCTGCCGGCCTGTCCGCGTTGTTCGCCGCCGTGCCGCTGGCGTACACGGTGGTCAAGCTCGCAGGCGCCGCCTATCTGGCCTACCTCGCCTGGAGCATGCTCAAGCCCGGCGGCCGCTCGCCCTTCGCCCCGGCCCAGGACCTGCCTCCGGTCTCCGACGCCCGCTTGTTCTCGATGGGGTTGCTGACCAACCTGCTCAATCCCAAGATCGCTCTCTTGTATGCCGCCCTGCTGCCTCAGTTCCTGGACCCGCACGGAGGTCCGGCCTGGGGGCAGCTGCTCCAGCTCGGCGGTGTGCAGATCGTCGTGGGGATCTCCGTGAACGCTCTGATCATGCTGGCCGCAGCGCGGGTGTCGGGGTTCCTGGCCGCCCGGCCCCGCGCCATGACCGCCCAAAGGTTCGCGGCAGGCGGCCTGCTCGGCGTCTTCGCGCTGCGCACCGCCTTGTCCCGCACTGCTGTCACCACCTGAGCCGGGCCCGCGTCACTGCCGGGCCGGTCCCGCTGTGAGCGCGCGATACGGGGGCGAATGCGGCTGTACTACCCCGCTGTCCGCGGAACGCCCGGATGCCATGACGTCAGACCGTCCGTCGGGGTCCGGGCCTTCCAGGCGCGGAACTCGTCGTAGGTGCGGACCCCGTGGTCCAGGGCGGCCTGGTAGACCCACACCCCTTGTGTCGCCTCTCCCCGTGCCGCCGCGCCCTCCTTGATCGCGAGGACGGCATCGCGCGTCGAGTCGTCCAGGGCGGCACGCACGGGGGAGACGAGGTCCGCCGCGCGGGGGCCGGGGTGGTCGTCCGGGAGCCACCACATGTCGATCTGCCAGGTCTCTTCGGGCGTGAACTCGTAGTCCAGCCGCCAGTAGAGGCCCCGGTCCGGCAGATCCAGGGCATTGGTGAAGCGCAGCTTGCGCACTCCGGGCAGCTGGGCGCAGGGGGCGAGCACGGCGAACCCCTCCGCGATGGACGGGACGGGGGAGTAGACCTCCATGTCGATGTCCGGCTCCACCACCAGGTCCAAGGCGACGGATCCGACGAGCACGGGCGATCCGAGCGGCCTCCACCGCTCGAACAGCCCGAGCCGGTCGAGGATCGTGTGCGCGGTGACCCGGCGTCGGCGGGCGCGATCCAGGCGTGTGTCCGGGGTGTCCATCCGTGGATCCTAGGACGTGTCCACAGATGATCACGAGCGCTGGATCATGGTCGCGGGCGGTGCGTGAGGAGATGTCCGGTGCTTCAGCTCCGGCGCCGCACGTACAGACGGCCGCCCTTCGGGCCGGTCCACTCCAGGCGTACGACGCCGGGGACCGCCGCATCGCCTGCGCGGGACGGGTCGGCCCAGTAACCCGCTGCCGGATTGCGGAAGAAGGTGGCCCACAGGTTTCCGTCGCGGTCCGTGAAGAAGTTGTTGTGCCCGGCGCCCACGCCTGCGGTCCAGCGCTCCGAGTACGGTCCTTCGAAGCGGTCAGCGACGGCGACGACCGCGTCGTACTGGTACTGCGTCCGGCCGGTGGCCGCCGCCTCGTAGGCGTGGCGCGGGCTGCCGTAGGCGTCGACCGACGTACGGTCCCACGCGGCGTGCACCAGGTAGTACTTGCCGCCGTACTTGAAGACGTAGGCGCCTTCCAGATACGGCTCCGGGGCGTACGGACTCTGCTGGAACGCCGGGAGGTCCGTCGTCGTGACGATGTCCTCCATGTCGTCGCGGAACCTGGCGTAGAGGTTGTTGTGCAGCACCAGCCACGCGTCCCCTCCCTCCGAGAAGAGGCCGCCGTCGATGTGGTGGTACGCGCCGGGCTCGATGAACGCCGGCCCGCCGATGAACGAGTCGCCGAAGGGTTTGTCGAGGTTGCCCTCGGCGAGGCGGTACGGGCCCGCGACCCCGCCCTCGCTCACCAGCAGGAACGAGCCGACCTTCCGGGAGTGATCGCCCATGCACGCGACGATGTACCACGTGCCGCGGAAGTAGTGCAGTTCGGGCGCCCACGCCTCGCCGCGCTTGCCGAACTGGTCGTCGTACCAGTACTCCTGCCACGGGGCGACGACCGTGCGGCCGGGGCGGTTCTCCCCGGCGAACTCGGGTGACCACACCTTTCCCCGCTCGGCGCCGGGCCGGATGCCGGTGGTGTCGGCCAGCTGCCAGGGACCGTGCAGGGACCGGGCCGTCCACACGAAGATGCCGTCGTTCCAGGGGCCGGCCGCGGTGAGACCGGGGACGCGGGTGGTGCCGGTGGCCACGTAGAGCGGGCGGCCGCCGACGGTGAAGCAGTTGACGTAGGTGTCGCGCATCCAGACGCGGCCCGACTCCTTGTCACGAGGACGGAGTTCGAGGGGCAGGACGAAGGAGTTGTCCTCGCGAGGCCACAAGTCCTCGCGGGCGTCGGCGAGTCCGTACGACTCGGGCGCGGGCCAGTTGGACGGGTAGCGCTTCGCAGGGTGCGCCTGCGCCTGTGCGGGCGCGGGCAGTGCCTGGGCAGTGGCCGTGGGCAGCGCGGCCACTCCCACGGATCCGGCCAGGCCGGCCAGCATGGACCGCCGGCCGAGGCGCGTTCCGTTCTCGGATCTCGTCATCAGTCTGTCTCCTTCGTCGTCAAGGGGATACGGCGTGCTGTCGGTGGACGCGGTTCATGGCCGCCCGGCCTCGGAGCGCTGTTCCGGCCCACCGGATTCGAAGACGGAGAGCGTGGTGTCGTAGTCCGTCTCCACGTCGTACATCGGCGTCATCCAGTGGTAGAAGTTGTCGCCGCGCTCCCGGAGCAGGTCGTACAGCCGCCGGATCAGTGCCGTGCGCACGCCGAGCAGTTCCGGGTGGTCGTAGCGGTTGTGCAGCTCGTCGGGATCGGCATCGAGGTCGTACAGCTCGTTGCAGGACTCGGGGTTGACCACCAGCTTGTGGGTCCTGGTGCGCAACATCCGCTGCGGGTAGGGGAAATGGTGACCGTGGAACTCGGCGAGATGGTGCTCGTCCCACTGCGGGTGCTCACCCCGTACGAGGGGGAGCAGGCTGCGGCTGTCCACGGCCGGCTCCGTCGCGCTGCCCGCCAGGTCGAGGATGGTGGCGGTGCAGTCGGTGAGGGAGACGAACTCCTCACGTACCTGGCCCCGCGGGGCGCCCGGGACCTTCAGCAGCCCGGGGATGCGGTAGATGTCCTCGTACATCGCCGGCCCCTTGTCGTGCAGCCGGTGCGCACCGGTGAACTCACCGTGGTCGGCGGTGAAGAAGACCGCCGTACGGTCGTCGAGCCCCAGTTCGCGCATGGCGTCGAGGATGCGGCCGATCTGCTCGTCGACGAGCGTGACGTAGCCCCAGTAGACGGCGATCAGCTTCCGCGACTCCTCCAACGCCATGGTGTCGAAGGCCCAGAGCTTGCTGTAGTTCTGCTGGACGGCCGGTTTCGCCGCGAAGGTCTCGCTGACGGAGGCGGGCAGTTCGACCAGCGCGGGGTCGTACATGTCGTAGTACGCGTCCGGGATGATGTACGGCAGATGCGGGCCGAAGAAGTGGGTGGCCAGGAAGAACGGGGCCCCGTCACCGTGGTCCTCCTGTGCGGCGAAGCGGTGGAGCATCTCGATGGTGCGCGTGGCGAGGTAGTACTCGAAGGTGGCCTCGACCGGCTGGTGGAGGCGGGCGGCAAGGAGGTTCCCGGGGCTGCCGTTGGGCGTGGTGCCCCGCACCGGATCCGTGATGCGGTACGGGGGCAGTCCGTTGTCCGCCAGGTAGTCGAGGTAGTCGGGGTGGTCCACGGGGTTGTGCCAGCCGGCCAGGTCGGGGCCCTCGAAGCCGTAGTCGGCGGCGGTGCGCCGCACGCCGCCGTGCCACTTGCCGAGCAGGCCCAGGTTGTAGCCCTCGGAGCGCAGTTGCTCGGAGAAGGTGAACTGGCCGTCGGCGAGGTCCTCCAGATAGCCCACGTTGCGCTCGTAGTTGGCCAGCAGCTTGTGCCGGAACGGGGCCGCCCCGGTCAGCAGGCTGGCGCGCGCCGGGGTGCAGATCGCGGTGGGGGTGTAGAAGCTGTCGAACCGGGTTCCCTCGTCCGCGAGCCGGTCCAGGTTCGGGGTGTGCGTGTGCGGATTGCCGTACGCGCCGAGCGTGTCCACCCGGTGTTGGTCGGTAACCCGTAAGACCTTTTTGCGGCCCCCGGCCGCCCTTGGGGGGTGGACCGGCTCGCTCTTCCCCCGCGGGGGGCGCCCCCATGGGCGGGCTTATTGGCGGGCATGCCGCCATGACGCCCCGGCGCAAGCCGTTTCGGGATGGCGCTGCGGCTTCCGGTGCGTGCTCGGTGGTGCCGTGCGACGCATGCTCCGGCCTGGCGATTATTTAAGTCAAGAGCATGGACTCAAATCGTGCGGAGGTGTCCCGCCGAGGTGTGCAGCCACCGT
Source organism: Streptomyces sp. NPDC058221 (assembly GCF_042882365.1). Classification (NCBI taxonomy): domain Bacteria; kingdom Bacillati; phylum Actinomycetota; class Actinomycetes; order Kitasatosporales; family Streptomycetaceae; genus Streptomyces; species Streptomyces sp. NPDC058221. The sequence continues at coordinate 13,354 of NZ_JBHVWF010000013.1, forward strand.
TCCGCGGTCCCGAAGAGCCACGGGGCGGGGTGCCAGGCACGTTTGCACCGTACACGCAGGCAGGTCAGGGCGGTGTCGATGCAGGCGCTGTTGACACATGGCGTTCATATGAACAATTTGTTTCGGGTCATTGACGAAAATACTCCGCACTCACATGCTGTCCTCCATGCACGAACACGACGGTCCGCTGACGCGCCTGCGCCGCAGCCATGAGCAAGCGGTTCTTGAGCTGCTCCGCAGGCACGGCCCGCTGAGCCGCGCCGAGTTGGGCGATCGCAGCGGGCTGTCCCGCACCACGCTCCACGACATCGTCGCCGGGCTGGTGGGCAATGGCTCCGTGGTCACCGGTACACCGCATGTCGAAGTGCGCAAGCGGGGCCGGCCGGTGGAGAAGCTCAGCCTCAACCCGGCCGCCGGTGAGGCGGTCGGCATCGACTTCGCCCGCCGCGCCGTGCACGTCGCGGCCGTCAACTTCGCCCATGAGGTGATCGGTTCGGCGAGCGAGGCGCATGCCCCGGACCTGTCCTGGCCTGAGCGGATCGATATCGCACGACGTCTTCTCGCCGCGTCGGCCACCGTTCAGCTCGACGCACTGAGCGCGATCGGTGTCGGTGTGGTCGGACCGATCACCGACCCCGGAAGTGAGAACGCCCGTGCGCAGGGCATCGACGGCCTGCCGGACCTGCTGCGCAAGCAGTTCGGTGTGCCGGTGCTCCTCGACAACAACACCCGGCTCGCGGCGCTCGCCGAGGCGGTGTGGGGTGCGGCGGCGGACAGCAGCGACGTGCTCTACCTGCGGTTGTCGCACGGTGTCGGCGGCGGCATGGTCGTGGGCGGCGCCCTGCACCGCGGCCGCAACGGCCTGTCCGGCGAGTTCGGGCACATCACCGTGGACCGGGCCGGCAGACCGTGCGAGTGCGGCGGGACCGGCTGCCTGGAGACCCGTGCCTCACTCGACGCGGTGGTGCACCGCTACCGCGAGTCCGGCGGCCGGGCCGATGATCTCGCCGGGTTCCTCGACGCCGCCGATGCCGGCGAACCGACCGCCCTGAAGGTGCTGGAACACGTAGGCCACGACATCGGCGGGGTGCTGGCCGCGGTCTGCCAGGCCGTCGGTCCGGGCGTCGTCGTCGTCGGCGGCGAGCTGGCGGAAGCCGGCCCCGCACTGCTCGAACCGGTCGAACGGGCGCTGCGGCAGCAGCTGATGCCGATGGCCCGCCCACACGTGGACGTACGGCGCGCGACGCTCGGCGACGCCGGCAGCGCGCTCGGCGGCATCGCCCTGGTTCTCCATGAATCCCCCCTGCTCTCCCACTACCCGCAGCCCGTCCCCGAGGAGAACGCGTGAAGCCACCTGCGAGGAACCCATGGCTGTGATCGCTCCCGTGGAGAAGAAGTCCGCCGCCGAAGGGCGGCAGCGGCAGCCGCGCCGTTCCGGGCGCCGGCCCCTGATCCTCAACGCCGTCGCGGTGGCGGCAGGCATCGCCCTCTGGGGCGTCGTGGCCGCGCTGGGGCTGGTCGAGAACCTGCCCGCGCCTGCGGCGGTGGCGAAGAAGGCCGGCACCATGATCTCCGACGGGACCCTGGCGTCCGATACGTCGGCCAGTCTGCGCCGGGTCTTCCTCGGCTACGCCCTCGGCGTGGCCGCGGCCGTCCCGGTCGGCTTCCTCATGGGCTGGTACCCCACCGCGCGCGCCCTGATCGAGCCGTACATCCAGTTCTTCCGCACCATCCCGCCGCTCGCGCTCATCCCGTTGGCGGTCGTCCTGCTGGGGATCGGTGAGGTGCCGAAGATCGCCGTGATCTTCCTGGCCTCGTTCATGTCCTGCGTCCTCTCCTCCTTCCAGGGTGTGATCGACGTCGACAGGACACTCATCGACGCGGCCCGGGTGCTCGGCGCCTCGGACCGCACCATCTTCGCCAAGGTGGTCGTCCCGGCCTCCACCCCGTTCATCCTCGTCGGCATGCGGATCGGCCTCGGTGCATCCTGGGCCACCGTGGTCGCCGCGGAACTCATCGGTGCACAGGAGGGGCTGGGCTACCGGATGCAGAAGGCGTCCACCTGGTTCGACATGGACGCGATCTTCGTGTCCCTGATCACGATCGGCGTGCTCGGGCTCGTCATGGACCGGCTGCTGCTGCTGGCCGAACGACGCCTCACCGGCTGGCAGGAGCGACGATGAACAGCAAGATCAGTTTCCGTGACGTGGTGAAGACCTTCCCGCTGGAGGGTGTGTCCTTCACCGCGCTCGGCGGGGTGAGCCTGGACATCGCGGACCGGGAGTTCGTCACCGTCGTGGGCCCGTCCGGCTGCGGCAAGTCCACCCTGCTGAGTATGGCCGCAGGGCTGCAGGAGCCCGACTCTGGCAGTGTCCTCGTCGACGGAACGCCGGTGTCGGGGCCCGACCCCGACCGGGGGGTGATCTTCCAGCAGTACGCACTCTTCCCCTGGCTGACCGTGCGGCAGAACGTGGAGTTCGGGCTCAAGATCGCCTCCGTACCCGCCGCCGAGCGACGCCGGCGCACCGATGAGGCCATCAGCCTCGTGGGCCTGAACGACTTCTCCGAGGCCCTGCCCAAGACGCTCTCCGGCGGAATGAAGCAGCGCTGCGCCATCGCCCGTGCGTACGCGGTCGATCCCCAAGTGCTGCTGATGGACGAGCCGTTCGGGGCGCTCGACGCCCTGACCCGGGTGCAGTTGCAGGATCAGCTGCTGCAGACCTGGAGCCAGGAGAAGCGCACGGTGCTGTTCATCACCCACGACGTGGACGAAGCGGTCTACCTCGCCAGCCGGGTCGTCGTCATGGCCGCCGGGCCCGGTCGCGTCTACCGCGTCATCGACGTGGATCTGCCCTATCCCCGCACCGAGGAAATCCGGCTCTCGCCCGAATTCCTGCACATCCGCAACAAAGTGTGGACCTCCGTGTACCACCAGGAAGCCCCGCCCCGGGCGGCCTGACCCGTCATCCCGGGGCCCTCGCACCGGCACCCCCGTACCAGGAACTTCGCAGCATCAACCCGCGCACCACCGCGAGAGGAAATTCCAGCATGCCCAGAAAACCGATCAGCCGCGCCGTCACGGCCCTGCCACTCGCGTTCATGCTCTCGCTGTCCCTCAGCGCCTGCTCCGACAGTGCTTCGGAGGACAACGGCACGGTCCGGTTCGGCTACATCGGCGACTACAACGGGGCAAGTCTGCTGGCGATCGCCGACAAGCAGGGCCTGTGGAAGAAGGCGGGCCTGACCGCACAGGTGAAGTCGTTCAACAACGGTCCCGTGCAGGTCCAGGCGCTCAGTGCCGGTGACCTCGACTACGGGTACATCGGTCCCGGCGCGATGTGGCTGCCCGCCTCGGGCAAGGCCAAGGTCATCGCCATCGACACCCTCACCTACGCGGACCGGGTCATCGGCCGGCCCGGCTTGACGTCCATGAAGGACCTCAAGGGCAAGCGGGTCGGCGTACCCGAGGGCACCTCCGGCGACATGGTCCTCAACATCGCCCTGGAGAAGGCGGGGATGACCGCGAAGGACATCGACAAGATCAACATGGATCCGTCCACCATCGTCTCCGCGTTCTCCTCCGGAAAGATCGACGGCGCCGGCTTCTTCTACCCCGCCATCGACACCATCAAGAAGAAGGTTCCGGGCCTTGAGGAGATAGCCAGTACCAAGGACACGGGGGACGCCTTCCCCACGGCGTTCGTCGCCGGCAACAAGGTGCCCGGGGCGAAGAACAAAAAGGTGATCAAGGTGCTGCAGCAGGCCAATGACTGGCGCAAGCAACACCCCGCAGAGACCCTCACGCTCACCGCCAAGATGCTCCAGGTCACCGAAGCCCAGGCGAAGGCGGACGCCTCGCATGTCGAGACCCTCTCCACCGCGGACCTGGTCGCGAAGACCAAGGGCGGTGAGGTGGACGAATGGCTGAAGAAGCTGGGCGCGTTCTCCGTCCGCAACAAGCTGCTGGACGACAACCCGGACCCCGGTGAGTACTACGACGGCGATCTCTACGGGCAGACCTACGGCAAATAGTCTTTGACCACGAAACGATCTCCCCTCGTATGACGCAGGCCCCCCAGTGACTGACGAGATCCGCAGGACGGCCATGACCAGCAGCACCCCCGGCAGCGCAAGGCGCGGCAGGCAGCCGAGCAAGAAGAGCTGTTGCGCCCCGTCAGGCCCGAAGCAGCAGCCGCGCAACGTCCCGGACCTGCCCGCAAAGGGCGATCGCTCAGCCACGGCTGCGCGCCGCTCTCCCGCCGGGTACGCAGACCGGGTAGCCCTTCCCGGGGGAACCTTCCGCATGGGCAGCGAGGACGCGGACGCGAACCCCGGTGACGGGGAAGGGCCCGTCCGCGCCGTATCGGTCCCGCCCTTCGCCATGGACGCCTACGCGGTCACCAACGCCCGCTTTGCGGCCTTCGTCGAGGAGACCGGCTACCTCACCGAAGCGGAGGGGTTCGGCTGGAGCTACGTGTTCGCGAAGTTCCTGCCGGGCCCCCTGCGCAAGACGTCACCACGCCCGCCGGCCACCCCCTGGTGGTGCGGAGTCCAGGGCGCCGCCTGGAACAGGCCGGAAGGGCCGGACAGCCAACTGGACGGCCGCTGGGACCATCCCGTGATCCACGTGACGTGGCGGGACGCGACCGCCTTCTGCCGGTGGGCCGGAGGACGGCTGCCCACCGAGGCGGAGTGGGAGTACGCCGCACGCGGGGGTCTGGACCAGGCCCGATACCCCTGGGGCGACGAACTCACGCCGGACGGGGAGCACCGCTGCAACATCTGGCAGGGCACCTTTCCCTTCCGCAACACCCAAGCCGACGGCTTCGCCGGCACCGCTCCCGTGCACGCCTTCGCCCCCAACGGATTCGGTCTCTGCAACGTCGCGGGAAATGTCTGGGAGTGGTCCGCCGACCCCTGGCAGGCCAACGATCCCGACCGCCGCGCCATGAGAGGCGGTTCCTACCTCTGCCACGACTCGTACTGCAACCGGTATCGCGTCGCCGCCCGGACCGCGAACACCGTCGACAGCTCGGCGGGCAACCTCGGCTTCCGTATGGCCTGGGACGTCGGCTGACACCGGACCGGTGACGCGGCACCCGGGAACACCGGCCGCACCGCACGTCGGATTCGACGCAGTCCGCGCGACGACGTCACAGCCGGACCGTTCCACGCGTCACGGTCGTGGCTCCATCCCGGTGAAGAGGGCGCCGAGCACTCGGTCGATGTACTCGTGGGTCAGCGGTTCCTGCGTGATCAGCAGGCGGAAGTACAGCGGTCCGGAAAGGATCGCCATCGCGAGGTCCAGGTCGAAGGCGCGCGACAGACGGCCCTGGTCCCGGGCTGCTGTCAGGCGGGCGACGGTCCTGTCCGCCTGCGGAGCGATGAAGCGTTCGTTGAGCGCGGCGGCGACGCCGGGGTCGTGCTGTGCTTCGCTGACCATGGCCCGGAAGAGCGGGCTGAACGCCTCCCCGGCCAGCAGGTCGACGGTCGCGTGGATCTGTTCGCGGAGGTCGGCGGCCACGTCGCCCGTGTCCGGATAGTCCAGGACCGACTCGTTGAGCGACAGCAGTGAGTCGAGCAACAGGGCGCCCTTGGAAGGCCATCGGCGGTAGATGGTGTGCTTTCCGGTGCCGGCACGGGCTGCCACCGCCTCGATGCTGAGCCTGGCGTAGCCGACCTCCTGCCCCAGTTCCAGAGTGGTTCGCATGATGGCTTCGGTCAGGTCGGGGCCACGACGGCGGGCATTCGTCATGACCCCACTTTAACGGCACGGCACGTGCCGTTCTTGACAGGGGGCCGTGATCCCGGCACGCTTCTGCCGCATCGGTGCGGAACGTGCCGTGCCGTGCCTCTGGAGGGATGGGATGCATGGACGCCGACGTGATGCGTGGGTGCGGGGCCGACGGGCCTGATGCCGCCCGGTGAACCGCGTACCGCAGGCGTGCGTTCACTGCTCCTGGAGCGGCAACCGCAACTTGATGAGGAATCACCCATGCCCGTCCCTGCCGACCCCACAGTCCTCCACCCGATGCCCGGTCAGTCACGGGTGGTGCAGCTCGGACCGCTGGTGAAGTCTCCGCTGATCGAGGTGGGGGAGTACTCCTACTACGACGACCCCGACGACGCGACCGCGTTCGAGACGCGCAACGTGCTCTACCACTACGGCCCGGAGAAGCTGGTCATCGGCAGGTTCTGCGCACTGGGCACGGGGGTGCGGTTCCTCATGAACGGCGCCAACCACCGTATGGACGGTCCCTCCACCTTCCCGTTCCCCACCCTGGGCGGATCGTGGGCGGACCACTTCGACCTGCTGACCGGGCTGCCCAGCCGCGGGGACACCGTCGTCGGCCACGACGTCTGGTTCGGTCACAGTGCGACGGTCATGCCCGGGGTGCGCATCGGGCACGGCGCGATCATCGGCGCAGGCTCCGTGGTCACCAAGGACGTGCCCGACTACGGGATCGTCGGCGGCAACCCGGCCCGTCTCATCCGCACCCGCTACAGCGAACGGGACATCGCCCGGCTGCTCACGCTGGCCTGGTGGGACTGGCCCGCGGAACACATCACCGAGCACGTGCGCACCCTCATGTCCGGCAGCATCGACGAACTGGAGAAGGCGGCATCCCTGCTCCCGCACCGGTGAACCGCCCACATCCCAGAGCCCCTTGCGAAAGAGCCACCAGCATGCCAACTGCAATGGACCCGAAGCCCTTCAGCGACTGGCTCCACGGCCGTGCCACGTCGCACAACGCCCTGGGCGACGCGTACTTCGCCCTCGGGCTGACGAGCGTCACGGGACACACGGCCAAGATGCGCCGCGACGAGAAGGCCGCTTTCGGTTCCACCATCCACGACACCGCGCTGGAGACGCCCGTGCCCGGAAGCGTCGAAGCGGCCTTCGCCGACGCCGGTCTCGGGCTCGCCTCCGCCGACCTCCGCCGGGCCCGGGCCGAGAACCTCAGCGGGCTCCGCAGCACACCCGCCTCCACCGTCACCGAACTGGAGAAGCCATGACGAGCAGGTTCACCGAGCTGGTTGTCGACTGCCATGACCCGGAGCGCCTCGCGGCATTCTGGTGTGAGGTCCTGGACTTCAAGGTGATCGACCGGAGCGAGGACAAGGTCGAGATCGGCTCCTGGGAGCCGACCGTCGAGGACGTCCGGGCCCGCCAGATGCCGCCGACCCTGGTGTTCATCCGGGTGCCCGAAGGCAAGGTGGTGAAGAACCGGCTCCACCTCGACGTGAGCCCGGTCGACGGCAGCACCGACGACGAGGCGGTCAGGCTGCTCGGCCTCGGCGCCGCCAAGGTGGACGTGGGTCAGGGCCCGGCCCGGAGCTGGGTGGTCATGGCCGACCCGGAGGGCAACGAGTTCGATGTCGTGCGTACGCTCATGGCCTCCCCTCGTCCCACCACCTGACCGGCCGTCGGCGTCGAGCGGCGACGGCCAGTTCAAGGAAGCGTGCGTCAAACGCCCTTCAGGACACGGTCAAGTGCCGCCCGGCCTGCGGGTCCCCAGTGCGGCTTGCCGCCGGGAAGGCCCCGGTCGCCGTTCTGCCCCATGAGCATCAGGAAGAGGCTCTTCATGGCGGCCAGCCCGCGGGCGCGCCGGACCGCTGCCTCGTCCGCATGCGCGTACGTGTCGAAGAACCGCGCGGCCGTGCCCGCGGGCAGCAGCACCCATGCGGCGGCGAGGTCCCACGCCGGGTCGCCGGCGAACAGGTCTCCGAAGTCGACGATGCCCGAGAGCGTTCCGTCCGAGACGACGACGTTCGCGGGATGGAGGTCGCCGTGCACCCACACCGGCGGGCCCTCCCACGCGGGGGCCGCGACGGCGTCGTCCCAGACGGCCCGGACTCCGGCGGGGATGGCGTCGGGGTCAAGGGCCTGGAAGAAGTTCTCGAAGCCGTCCGTGCAGTTCCTGGGATGGGCACCGCGGTCCGCACCGTTCGGCGCCTCGGCGGGCGCCTCCACATGGAGCGCCCGGAGGAAGCCCGCCAGCGTGTCGGCCGCGTGGGCGCCGCGGCTGATCGTGCCGTGGTCCAGCGGCTCGCCGGGGACCCACGTCATCACGGTCCAGTGCTTGGGGAAGCGCTCGGACGGTTCGCCGAACCGTACCGGGGTCGGCACCGGGAGCGGCAGCCGCGGGGCCAGCACGGGCAGCCACCGCCGCTCCTTGAGCTGGAGATCCGGGGTGGGGTCCATGCGCTGCATGCGCACGGCCAGCTCGTCCCCGAGGCGCCACATCTGGTTGCCCCAGCCGCCCGGCACCTCGCGGACGGCCAGCCCCGCAAGGTCCGGATGTTGCTCCTGCAGCAGGCTGCGGACCAGGTCTTCGGTGATCTCGATCGCGGTGTCGGTCATGCGAAACCACAGTAATCGAGCCGCCGGCCTGCTCAGGGGCGGCGGGACGTACACCGAGGAACGAGCTATGCGCCGTCGTTGCTCTCGCGCAGGGAGTGGATCATGCTCTGCAGGATCCGGAACGCGCCTGACTGCTCGGTCTCGGTCATGCCGGCCAGCATCCTGACCTCGACGGACCGGACCGCTGCGGTCGCCTTCTCCAGGCTCTGCCGGCCGCGGGGCGTGAGCCGGGCCGGCAGAGCCTTCCCGACGGGCGCCTCCGCGGGCCTGGTCACATAGCCCCCTCGCTCCAGGGTCTGGAGCAGCACGTTCATCGACTGTCGTGTCACGAACGCGCCACGCGCGAGCTCGGAGTTCGACAGGCCCGGGCGTTGGGCCAGCAGCTCGAGGCAGGAGTAGTGCGTCACGGTCATCCCGAGTGGCCGCAGCACCTCCTCCATGGCTGTGCGCAGGGCGCTCGAAGCCTCTTTCAGCAGGTAGCCCAGTGATTTGTCCAGGTCGATGCCGACACCGTTTTGACTCATGTCAGTAGTCTGACATACATTGATCCATGTCAGGAATCTGACACGAAGCGAAGGAGCATCATCATGCCCGCCACCGGCCCCGACTTCATCTCCCTCCAGGCGCGCGACCTCGACGCTTCGCAGGCGTTCTACGAGCGCTACCTCGGCCTCGTCCGCTCGCAGGCCGGGCCTCCGCATGCCGTCGTCTTCGAGACGAAGCCGATCGCGTTCGCACTCCGCGACATCGTTCCCGGCACCGATCTCGCATCCGTTGCCCATCCCGGCATCGGTGCGGCGATCTGGCTCCACGCCACCGACGTCCAGGCCATCCACGATGCCCTCGTCGCCGACGGTCACACCATCGTCTCCGCGCCGGTTGACGGCCCCTTCGGCCGGACGTTCACCTTCGCCGACCCCGACGGCTACCAGGTCACTCTCCACGACCGCGCCTGATCCGCCCGACGCCACCGGACGGTCACCGCTCGCCCGCCCGCTGTGCCGGCCCGGGCCGGCACACGGCGGAGGGGGAGTCCGGCCCCACGAGCCGCCGTTCGCGGCGACGTTCACCGCGCGCTGCGCGGTGCGACCTCCACGGAGAGGTCGTTGTCGAGCGTGTAGTACGGACGCGCCGATACCCGGCCGATGACGGCGGCCGGATAGACGAAGACGGCCTTGCGATCGGCGATGTCGTCCAGCAGCCTGGCCACCCGGATCCGCGGCGCGCCGGTGGCCGGGCGGACATGCACGTCCCAGATCACCGGTGCCTCACCGGCTCCCGGCCCGCCGCCTTCCGGCACGAGCTCCTTGTAATCGACGGTGAACGAGAAGTCCCGGCCCGCCGCGGCCCGGAGGGCGATCTCCCGTACCTCGGCGTTCTTCCCCCGTCGGCTCAGCGACGCCGCCGCGCCCTCCTCCAGACGGGCGCCGAACAGCCGCGCTGTCACGGTCATCGAGTCATCCGTGAGGGCGATCCGGCCGGCCTCCGCGTGCAGAGTGCGCCACCAGGCCCGTACGGCGAGCCGGCCGTCCTTGGTGGCGTACGGGATCCGGACCGCCACCGGTGCGCCCCGGCCGTCGTCCCCGCCGGACACCAGCGTGCGCAGATCGCGCAGGCCGGGCAGCAGTGGTGTGCGCTCCTCCCCGGGCGCGCCCACGACGTAGGCATCCCAGCGGCCCTCCTCAAGAGCCGGGGCCGCCTCCAGTACGGCCTGCCACAGATCCTGCCCCGCAGGCTCCAGTTCGACGCAGCGGCCGGTCTTCTCCGGCTTGCCCTTCTTCGGGCGCAGCTGGAGCAGCAGCCGGGGACGTGCCGGGGCGGGCAGCGGCAACCGTACGCGTACGACCAACCGCCCTTCGGCCTCCATAGTCACCTCCCCGCGGGGCTTCTCCACCGGTTCGTTCATGCCCTTGCCATCGCTGCCACTCATCGCCGCGCCTTTCGTACGGTCCTCACGACGCTGCCGGCCGCGACGAGCATGGTGTCCCTGGCCGCGTAACCGCCGCTCACCAAGGCATGGTCCGTCCGGTGGGCCGGACGGCCGCCGCTCCGGGCCGCCAGTAGTTCCTCGAACAGCTGCTCGGCCTGGGCCACGACGGAGGCGGGGGAGTAACGCCGGGAGTTGTCCAGCGCGGTGCGTCCCATGCGCCGGCGCAGTTCGTCGTCGCGCACGAGGTCCAGCAGGGCTCCGGCCAGCGCGTCCCGGTCTCCGACGGGAACCAGCCGGCCGTCCTCGCCGGGGGCGATGATCTCGCCGGGGCCGTACGCGCAGTCGGTGCTCACGACAGGCAGCCCGCAGCGCATCGCCTCGACGATGGTCATGCCGAAGGGCTCGAAGTTCGATGCCGCCGCCCCGATCGAGCCCTTGACCCACTCCGCTTCCATCGGGGTCACCGCACCCATCAGGAACACGTTGTTGTACAGCCCGAGCCGGTCGATGAGCGCGCGGAGCCGCTCCTGTTCCTCGCCCCTGCCATAGATGCGCAACGTCCAGTCGGGATACTCCCCGGCGACCGCGGCGAAGGCCTCGATCAGCAGGTCGAACTGCTTCATCGGCACGAGTCGCCCGGCGGCGACCACGACCCGCCCGCGGCCGTCCGCCGGCGGGAGGGCCGGGGCGGGGACGCTGTTGGGCAGCGCCTGTACACGTACGCCCGGCAGCCGCATCTTGCGTCGGTAGGCGGCGGTGTCGGCCTCCGTGACCGGGGTGATCGCGTCCAGGCGCGGATAGACCCGGCGCAGCGCGTTGCGCAGCCGTGGCGGGTGGTTGTCGAGCGTGAGGTGTTCCTGCCCGACCCGCACCGCCCGCGCGGGGGCCTGGAGGGCCAGATGGACGTTGAGGCCGGGGCGGGTGCCCACGACGACGTCGGCGTCGAGCGACGCCAGCGCCTCGCCGATGCGCTCATCGGTGAGCGCGCTGTATTCCCGGTACCGGTACTCGGACGAGGGAAAGACCTTCGCCGGTGTCAGATGCCGCGGGTCGTTCTTCTCGTGCCGCAGATCCACCAGCGGCCGTAGCCGCACACGCGGGTCGGGCGTGAGGCTCGGCCGTTCCCGGTTCCGGAGAGCCGAGATGATCTCCACATCGTGCCGATCGGCCAGCGCTCGGGCCAAGTTGAACGTCGTGGCGATTGTCCCTCCAATCCCATATGCGTTGTGTATAAGAAATGAGATTTTCATGCCGTACATGACGGCCGGCATCTACGGAAGGTTGCCTGTGCGGCCTGGCCGCACGAAAAGAGATCCCCGCCTCAGTGCCGGGACTGACGCCGCCGGGGGTCACACGGGGAGACGTTCGAGCAGCCCGCCGAAGTCCGTTCCGGCCGGCAGGGTGCCGAAGGCCAGCCCCCGGTCCCCGGCCAGCCGGGACGCGCAGAAGGCGTCGGCGACACCGGCCGGTGCATGGCGTACGAGCAGGGAGCCCTGGAGAACGAGGGCCGTACGCTCGATGACGCGCCGGGCGCGCAGGGGCGCGTCCTCGGTCAGGACGAGATCGTTCTGGAGCTCCCGCCAGGCGGAGTCCAGCCGGCGGTCGGCGCCGGCTGCGGCCTCGATCTCCGCGCTCAGGGCCTGGAGGGACTCCGGCTCACGCGACAGGGCGCGCAGCATGTCCAGGGCGTTGACGTTTCCGGAGCCCTCCCAGATGCCGTTGAGCGGCGCCTCGCGGTACAGGCGCGGCATGCCGGACTCCTCGTCGTACCCGTTGCCCCCCAGGCATTCGAGGGCCTCGGCCACGGCGGCCGGCTGGCGTTTGCACACCCAGTACTTCCCGACCGCGGTCGCGAGACGGAGGAAGGCACGCTCCTGGGGGTCGCCCTGCTGCGCACGGTCCGCCGCACCGGCCAGCCGCAGCGCGAGCGTGGTCGCCGCCTCGGACTCCAGTGACAGATCGGCGATGACGTTGCGCATCAGGGGCTGGTCGAAGAGCTTGGCCCCGAACACGGTCCGGTGCCGCACATGGTGTGCCGCCTGGGCGAGCGCGGCACGGGTCCCGGCGGCGGAACCGAGGACACAGTCGAGGCGGGTCATGGTGACCATGTCGATGATGGTGCGCACGCCCCGGCCCTCGTCACCGACCAGCCAGGCCACGGTGTCGTCGAACTCGGGCTCGCTGCTGGCGTTGGAGCGGTTGCCGAGCTTGTCCTTGAGGCGCTGGATGCGGAACGTGTTGCGGCTGCCGTCGGGCAGGACCCGCGGAACCAGGAAGCAGGAGAGCCCGGCCGGAGCCTGGGCGAGGACGAGGAAGAGGTCGTTCATCGGGGCGCTGGTGAACCACTTGTGCCCGCGCAATCGCCATGTTCCGTCGGCCTGTTGCGTGGCGGTGGTGGTGTTGGCCCGTACGTCGGTGCCGCCCTGCTTCTCGGTCATGCCCATTCCCGCGAGCAGCCCGGGCTTCTCGGCCGGGGTGCGCAGACCGGCCTCGTACACACGGCTCGTCAGCAGCGGTTCGTACGTCCTGGCGAGATCCGGGGCGTGGCGCAGGGCCGGGACCGCCGCGTACGTCATGGAGACCGGGCAGCCGTGGCCGGCTTCCGCGCTGCTCCACACCATGAAGCCCGCCGCGCGCGCCACATGGGCACCGCGGCGCCCGTCCGCCCAGGCGGCGCCGCCGAGGCCCTCGCTGATCGCGACGTCCAGCAGGGCGTGGTACGAGGGATGGAACTCGACCTCGTCGACCCGGTGACCGTACCGGTCGTGGGTGCGCAGCCTCGGTTCGTGCCGGTTGGCCTCGTCCGCCCAGTGCTGCACCTCCTCGCTGCCGGCACGGCGGCCGAGCCGGTGCAGGTCGTCCAGATGCCACTCGGCGCCTTCGCGGCGCACCCCTTCGATCAGTACCGGGTCGTCGGCGACGTCATGGCCCACCAGCGGCGGTGGCTGGTTGGTCACCTCGTGGGTGGTCGCGGTGGGGTGGCTGTGCGGTGTGGGAATCGCGGGCATGAGAACCCTCCGGGCGGAGACGGGTGACGGGTCAGGGACGGGTTGACGAGGGGGCGGCGCCCGCGCAGCGCAGTGCCATCGCGGTCAGTTCGGCGAGGAGTTCGTCCGTGCCGTCCTCCTCCGGGGCGCCGAGCGGCGCCACCAGAACCTCGCCGACCGCGCCGGTGAGGGCGGCGGCGGTGACCTCACCGTTCTGGGGCGGCAGCGCACCCTGCGCCATGCCTTCCTCGATCACCTCGGCGAACAGGGTGCGGTAGATGCGGCGGAAGGCGAGACGTTCCGCGCCGACGGCGGGCTCGGCCGGCGCGGCGAGCAGCGCGTAGGCCAGCCCGCGGTTCTCCAGGGCGCGGCGGGCGAAGACCCCGACTCCGGCGGCGAGCCGTTCGGCCGGGGACCCGGGGCCGTGCAGCACGGATCCGAGGACGTCCACCTCGTGTTCCGCCGCACGTCGGAAGACCTCGACCGCGAGGGCGGCCTTCGACGCGAAGTGCTGGTAGACGGATCCGGCCGCGATACCGGCGGCGTCGGCGACCGCGGTCACGGACGCCTGGGACCAGCCCACCTCCGCCACGACCTCGGTGGCGCGGGCGACGAGATGCTCCCGGGCCGATTCGAGGCGGCGGATTTCGGCTGGGGTCTTGCGGTAGGCCATGGAAGAAGTGAAGCACCATTCATAGTTTCCCGACAAGGTGCGCCGGGTGCCGCGAGAGCTCCCACTCCGCAGCCGACCGCTGCCCGGGAGCGGCCGGTCGGCTGCGGGACGTCGCAGAGGCGCATCCCACTGCAGAATTCCTCGCCGGCGAGGAGAGCGGGATCCTCGCGCTTTCCGAAGAGCTCAATGGGCCGGTAGCGACCGGCCACGTCCGGCGCGAGCCCGGAGATCTCGTCGGCACCGGTCACTCACGCGGCAGTCAGCGGCCATCGCCCGCTCCTCGAACGGGCTCCTGTCCGGTGCCCAGGCAGTCCGGGCAATCCATTCCAAGACCGCACTCCACGCACCTGCGGCTGTCCACGAAGCCCAGGCCCTCACACGTCCGGCACGAGCCCCAGCCTTCGCACATGACGCACAGCTGGTGGCCGGGCCTCAACGTCTCCGGGGTGGCCACGCGTGGGGGACGGATCCAGTTGGTGTGAACCCATACGACGGGCAGCTCGCCCGAGATGCGCACAGCACTGCCCATGGCGCCGACACCTGCCTCGAATCCGTCACGTGTTGCCGTGAGGAGAGGAAGTCCGCCGAATCCCTCGCGGATCTCGGTCTGCCAGCCCGCCGCGACGAACACGTCGGCGGCGGCCGCAGCCGCGGTCCCGTACGGAACGCCGGGCAGTATCAGGGACATCGAGAACAGCTTGCCCATCGCCCCGGCCACCGTGTACCGGTCATCGGTGCGTTCCTCGACGCGTGGTTCGACGCAGGGGGCGACGGCGGCCGCGACGGCCCGCAGCTCCCGGCGCAGCCGGTCCACCGCACGCTCGAACTCCTCGCCCATGCCCTCGATTTGGCCGCTCACGGCTGCCGCCTCCTGCCTTGGCTCACGGTCGTACGGCGTACCCAACCAGACCGCCCGCCTCGCTGGAAGGGCTGGACGGCGCAGGCCGGTGGAAATCGTCCGCGAGATTGCTGTGCAGATTGTTGACAATCTTGTAGCGTGCGCGTCATGCCTTGACCACGAGGCTTCGGCGGAGCACCTGGTGCTCGATGAGGGGAGACCCATGCAGCGGCTTTACGTGTCCTTCGGGCGCGACGCACTCACCGACCCCGCGGGCATGCGTGAAGGGCGCCGGGCGGCGCGCAGACATCTCCTGAGAGGCGTGGCGGTCGCGGGCTCTCTCGCCCTCATAGCTGTCGCGGTGCCTGCCACCGCCGCGGTGGCCGATTCCGGGGCGGCGCCCTCGCAGAGCCGCGGCCGTGCCGCGGATCCCCAGGACGCCGCGCTGGCCTTCGACTCCGCGGCCTATACGACGATCACCGTCACCGTCGACGGGCAGCCGATGAACGTGCGCCGGTACAAGGAGCTCTGCTACGTCGCCAACCCGGTTGCCGCGGCGGCGCAACAGCCCGGTGGCCCCGGCGGCGGCACGACGACGATCCCCGACACGGCCTGCGGCTACCAGAGCATGAACGTGTTCGTCCCGGAGAGCGCCTTCGGGAACCAGCAGGCGCCGGTCTACTTCGCGGTGAACAACAGCGGCTGGATGGCCAGTTACCTCAGGGCGAGCGTGACCACCGGCGCCTCCTACGACAGCTCCACGAGCAACGTCGGCGCCGCTCTCAAGGCCGGATACGTCTTCGTCGACGTCGCCAACCGCAGCCGGGGTCTGATCGGCGCCGACGGTTCGTCGCCCGGGAAGGCTCCCGCGGCCGTGGTCGATGCCAAGGCCGCCGTGCGCTACCTGCGCCTCAACGACGCCGCCATGCCCGGCAGCGCCGAGCGGATCGTCGTCAACGGCACCAGCGGGGGCGGCGCCCTCGCGTCGATCCTGGGTGCCTCCGGCAACAGCGGCCAGTACGACCCCTACCTCGCCGCGATCGGCGCCGCCGGCATCGACGCGCGGGGGAGGAGCACCGTGCGCGACGACGTCTTCGCCGTGAACGCGTACTGCCCGATCACCGATCTCGGCAACGCCGACGCGGCGTACGAGTGGCTGTACAACGTCCTCGCCACCCGCGACACCACCGGCGAGAACCCCTCGCCTGCGGACGCGGCCGCGATTGCCGCCCGGTTCCCCGCGTACGAGAAGAGCCTCGGGCTGCGTAACCCCGACGGCTCCCGGCTCACCGCCGCGAACATGATCGACACCATCGAGAAGGAGGTCATCCGCTCCGCGGAGACCTACCTGAAGGCGGATCCCGCCCATACGATCCCGCCGCTGGGCGGCACCTTCGAGATCCGGTCCGGCGGGCCCGGGAGCCCGCCCACCACCAAGTCGTACGTCAACGACTGGATCGACGTCGACAACGCCGGCGACAAGGTGCTCTCCGTCGACATGGAGAAGTACCTCGCCTTCGTCGTCGCCCAGGCCGCACTCAAGACGACCCCCGCCTTCGATGCCGTGGGTGTCAACGGCAACACCACCAGCGGCACCGAGACGAACCTCTTCGGCCCGCCGGACCAGAAGTACCTGAACTACACCGAGTACAGCTGGAATCACAACGATGTCGCCGGTGACGGCAGCGGCATCGACGACACCGGCCTGACCTGGGATCAGTACACCGCGAAGAAGACCACCACCGTCGATGACCAGGTCCGCCTGATCAACCCCATGGACTTCGTCGGCACCCGCGCCGACACCGCGCCGAACTGGTACGTCCGCGCCGGTACCCGCGACCGGGACACCGCGTTCACCGTCTCGCTCAACCTCGACCGGGCGCTCGCGGCGGACAAGCAGGTCAAGAACCTCGACTACCGGCTTGCCTGGAACCAGCCGCACGCCGGCAACTACGACGTGCCCGAGGCCATGGCCTGGATCGCCGAGGCGGTCCGCAAAGCCGGCGACCCGGCCCCCTCCGGTCACCACGGGTAACGCGCTTCACACCGCCGTCACTGCGTGGTCCGGCCCCTCTCGGGGGCGGGCCGGAAGCGTGATGCCGTAGGACCTCATCTTGCGGTAGATCGTCGTACGGGAGATGCCGAGCCGTTGCGCCGCCAGCAGCTTGTTGCCGTCCGCCTCCATCAGGGCCCGGACCAGGGTGTCGCGCTCGGACGCCTCCCAGGCGCTCAGGGACCGGCTGCCCGCGCTGTGCAGGGACGGCGGCAGGTCGCGGAGCTCGATCCGGTACGTGCGGCGACCCGCGGCGGCCTTGCGCAGGGCGGCATCCAACTGGCGGATGTTGCCGGGCCAGTCATGCCGGCGCAGCACGGGCAGTACCTCCGCCGCGCACTCCACGTCCGGGCCGACGCGCTGCAACAAGCAGCCGACCAGGGCCGGAAGATCCGCGAGACGGTGCCGCAGGGCGGGCACCGCCGCCGCTTCGACGAAGGTGTGCCGCAGGGGTTCGGGTACGCCCGGTGCGCGGTGGAGTGTGCCCACGACCCAGGTGCCCCGTGCCGCCGCGGCGTCCAGCGCCCGGGCGACGGCGGTTGCCTGCTCGGGGGGCACGGCGTCGACATGGCGCAGGACCAGGGCGTGACCCGGCCCGGTGGTCGCCGCGCGCAGGTCGGCCGACAGGTCGGACCCGGTGTCGGCGGCCCGGGGAGCCTCGGCATCCACGATCACGGGTGCCGAGGCCGCCCCGGTCAGCGCGTGCGCGGCACTGACCAGTGCTGATTTCCCCGTCCCGGCCTCGCCGTGCAGCAGGAGCGGTGTCCGTTCACGAGCACAGCGCGATGCCGTACGGGAGACGGTGTTCCACGCCGGGTCCGTCCCGGCCAGGCCGGGCAGCGGCCACGGCCGGCTGCCGCCCCGCTCCTCACGGGAGCGGGAGCCGGGGCCGGCACCGGAACGGGGACGGGGCCGGTCGGATGGGCGGTCCGTGAAGGTCAGCTCCAGCAGGTATCCGGCCGCGCCCGTGTAGCTGTCCACCTGGCGGCACCGCATCAGCACGGTCTCTCCGCCGGTCAGCTGGACCTGCTTACGCGTGCGCGGTGCGTGCCCCAGTCCGGCGGCGGCCTCGTGGAGCAGCCGGTGATCGTCGCCGGTGAGCCTTGCCGTGGCCGCCGAGTTGGCGAGCACGAGATCCTGGCCGAGGCAGAGCACCGGCCGGTCACCGTAGTGGGTCACCTGCTGGAAGGCTTCGAGCAGGGCACGCTGGTGCGAACTGGTGAACTCGTACATCACGCGCTCGATATCGCCTGCGGCCTCCTGCACCAGCGCTGCCATGAGGGTGCGTGCCGGGCCGTTCCAGCAGGTCAGGTTCATCGCGCCCTCGACCCGTCCGGTGACCGAGTTACGGATCGGGGCGGCCGCGCAGGAGACGTTCTGCAGGCGTTCGTTGAAGTGTTCCGTGCCCAGTACGACATTGGGCCGGCGCTCCTCCAGCGCGACCCCGATGCCGTTGGTACCGACGAACTCTTCGGCGTAGTTGAAGCCGGGCGCCAGATGGACCCGGTCCAGGTGCGCCGAGAGTCTCTTCTCCCCGACCCGGCGGTCGCGGACCCAGCCCTTTCGGTCTGTCACGATCACACAGGCGTCCGAACCCGCCAGAGCCTGTTCCAGACGGTCCAGGACCGGGGTGGCGGCGCGCACCAGCCGGCTCTCCCGGTCGTAGTCCGGCTGGTAGGGGACAACCACCTCGTCCGTACCGATCCCCAGGTATTTGGAACGCTGCCAGGAGTTACGGATGCCCTCGGGCACGATCGTCGCGGGCGGGTCCGCGTTCGCGAGGAATTGCAGGCGTGCTCGTGCGATGTTCCGGTCCCGCGCTGTGCTGTCACTGAGCATGGCGCCTCCGATGAGCGTGTTTCCGCCATATTACGAACCCGTTTGCAGCTGTCAACGGGTGCTTCGCCCCGGCTTTCCCGCGCGTTCGCCGTGCCCTGACAGGGAGACGGGCCAGGTGTGTTCCACATTGAAAAACTCGACGGCGCTCCCCGCCCCCACGCTGAGGTCCAGCACCGCACGAAGGGTGCGGCGGCTCACGTCGAACACAGGAGCACCTATGACTTCCGCCGGCAACACGACCCGTACCGCGATCGTCACCGGTGCCGCCCGCGGCATCGGCCGCAGCATCGCGGAGCGGCTGGCCAAGGACGGGCTCGATGTGGCAGTCGCGGACCTCCCCGGCATGAGCGAGGAGCTGAGCGAGGTGGCGGCCGGCATCGAGAAGACGGGCCGCCGGGCCCTCGCCGTGCACGCCGATGTGACGAGCAAGGAGCAGACCGACGCGCTCGTCGAAGAGGTGGCGGGCAGCTTCGGCAAGGTCGACGTCTATGTGGCCAACGCCGGTATCGCCCGGGTCACCCCGCTGCTGGACACCGGGCTCGACGAGTTCGAGCAGGTCATGGCAGTCAACCTGCGTGGCATCTTCCTGTCCTACCAGGCCGCGGCACGGCAGATGATCGCCCAGGGCGGCGGCGGAAAGATCATCGGTGCGGCTTCCATCGTCGCGTACCGCCCGTTCGCGCTGCTCGGCACCTACTCGGCGTCGAAGTGGGGCGTACGCGGCCTGACCCAGGCCGCGGCCATGGAGTGGGCGCAGTACGGCATCACCGTCAACGCGTACTGCCCGGGAATCGTCGGCACCGACATGTGGGACCTGATCGACGAGCGGCTGGCTGAGGCCGAGGGTCTGCAGAAGGGCCGGGCCATCAAGAAGTACGCCGAGGCCATCGCTCTCGGCCGGGTCGAGGAGCCCGCGGATGTCGCGTCCTTCGTCTCGTACCTGGCCTCGCGGGACTCGGACTACATGACCGGCCAGTCCGTCATGATCGACGGCGGAATCCAGTTCTCCTGACGCGGGCCGGCGAGCGCCCACCCGGTCAACCAGCCATCGTGCACTGAGGAGAGAGATGTATTCCAAGGACGGCGAGAACTACTTCATCGTGGACGCGCACGTCGCGCTCTGGGACGCGCGCCCCGAGAACCAGCTCAACATCCACGGCAAGCAGTTCATCGACTGCTTCTACGACTACCACCGCAACCTGAGTCCGGAATCGGAACTGTGGCCGTACGAGGAGTACCTCTACTACGGCGGCGAACGCCTGATGAAGGACCTCTTCGTCGAGGGGTACGTCGACCACGCCATCTTCCAGCCCGCGCGGCTCGGAGCGTTCTACCGCAACGGCTTCGGGCAGACCGAGGAATCCTTCGCGCTCGCCCGGCGGCACCCGGACAAGCTGACGTACAACCACTCCTGGGACCCCCGGTATGAGCAGAAGGGACTCGATCAGCTGCGGCGGGACGCCGAGCGTTTCCAGCTCAAGGGCGCGAAGCTGTACACCGCGGAGTGGAAGGGCGACAGCCGTGGCTACAAGCTCGATGATCCGTGGACCTATCGCTACCTGGAGGCGTGTCAGGAACTCGGGATCAACAACATTCATGTCCACAAGGGGCCGACGATCCGGCCGCTCGACCGGGACGCGTTCGATGTGGCGGACGTCGACAAGGCGGCCACGCAGTTCCCCGAGATGAACTTCGTCGTCGAACACTGCGGCCTGCCCCGGCTGGAGGACTTCTGCTGGATCGCCACGCAGGAGCCCAATGTGCACGCGGGTCTCGCGGTCGCGATGCCCTTCATCCACAGCAGGCCGCGGTACTTCGCGCAGATCATCGGCGAACTGCTGTACTGGCTGGACGAGGACCGTATCCAGTTCTCCAGCGACTACGCGCTGTGGACGCCCCGGTGGCTGATCGAGCGGTTCGTCGACTTCCAGATCCCCGAGGACATGACGGGGGAGTACGCGCCGATCACCCTGGACCAGAAGAAGAAGATCCTCGGACTCAACGCGGCTGCCATGTACGACATCGAGGTGCCTGCCGGGCTGGACGTCGCCGAACCGGCGGTGGCCTGAGATGGCAGCCGAATCCCGGGAGCTCGCGGCTCGTGCGGCGCTGGACGCGGTCCACGACCCCGAGCTGGACGAGCCGATCACCGACCTCGGCTTCGTACGCTCCGTGACGGTGACCTCCGACGGGGCGCTCACCGTCCGTCTCAGGCTCCCCACCTCGTTCTGTTCGCCGAACTTCGCGTATCTGATGGCCTCGGACTCCAAGGACGTGCTGACGGCGCTCCCGTGGACCCGGGATGTCGCGGTGCTTCTCGACGACCACCACGACTCGGACCTGATCAACCGAGGGCTGGCCGCGGACGCCGGCTACCGCGGAACGTTCGGGGCCGAGGCGGAGAAGGATCTCGAAGCGCTCCGGCTCACGTTCCGCCGCAAGGCGCACACCGCGGCGATGGAGCGTGTGCTCGCTCTCGTGCTCCGCGAGAATCCGGACCTCGCGGAGGAGGACCTCCAGGACGTGGTTCTGGGCGACCTCCCCGACGCGGCGGCATCCGGCGCGCTGCTAAGGCGACGTGCGGCTCTGGGACTCGGCGTGGCGCCGTCCGACCCGGTCCTGGTCGACGAGGACGGGCGGCGGTATCCGCCGGGAGAGATCCCGCTGCGCCTCCGCTTCGCCCGTGCGGTCCGCGTGTCGATCGACGGCAACGCGCACTTCTGCCGGGGCCTGCTCCGCACCCGGTATCCGCAGTCCGCAGGTGACCAGTCCCCGCGCGCCGGGGAGCCCGTGCACGCGGGAGTACCCGCGCACCCGGGGGAGCTCCTCCACCTTACCGCTCCGCCGAAGGGGAACGCCTCGTGAAAGCAGTCCAGGTCGTGGGCTACGGCCAGAACCTCGAGATGGCCGATGTCCCGGCTCCCGAGGTCACCGGCCCGTTCGACGTGATCGTCAGGATCGGCGGTGCCGGTGTGTGCCGCACCGACATCCACATCCTGGAGGGTCAGTGGGCGCAGAAGTCCGGGGTGGCACTGCCCTACACGATCGGCCACGAGAACGCCGGCTGGGTCCACGCGGTCGGCAGTGCCGTCACCAATGTCTCGGAGGGCGACAAGGTCATCGTGCATCCGCTGATCACCTGCGGGCTGTGCCGGGCGTGCCGGGCAGGTGACGACGTGCACTGCGAGAACAACCTCTTCCCCGGCATCGACACGGCCGGCGGCTATGCCGAGTACCTGAAGACCTCCGCGCGCAGTGTCGTGCGGATCGACGACTCCCTCGAACCGGCCGATGTCGCGGCTCTCGCCGATGCGGGTCTCACGGCGTACCACGCCGCTGCCAAGGCCGCCCGGAAGCTGCGACCGGGTGACAGCTGCGTCGTGATCGGCGCGGGCGGGCTGGGGCACATCGGCGTACAGGTGCTCAAGGCCGTCACCGCCGCCGAGATCGTCGTCGTCGACCGGAACCCCGACGCGGTGGCCCTGGCCGTCTCCATCGGGGCCGACCACGGGATCGTCGCCGACGGCGGCCAGACGGACCGGGTGCGCGAACTGACCGGTGGGCACGGGGCGGAGGCGGTCATCGACTTCGTCGGTGAGGGCGGCTCCACCAGGGACGGCGTCGGCATGCTGCGACAGGCGGGCGACTACCACGTGGTCGGCTACGGCGAGAACATCGACGTTCCGACCATCGACATCATCTCCGCCGAGATCAACTTCGTCGGGAACCTCGTCGGCACCTACAACGACCTGTGCGAGCTGATGGTCCTCGCCGCGCAGGACCGCGTGCGGCTGCACACCGCCAAGTACCCCCTCGACCGATTCCAGGACGCCCTGGACGATCTCGGAAGCGGCCGGATCCGGGGCCGGGCAATCCTCGTCCCGTGACCACGCGCCGAACGAACGCGCCGCGACGCCGCGGGTCGTCAACGTCAAGGTGCCCCAGGGCGACTGGTCGCTGCTCGGTGAAATGACGGTCAGCGAAAGCTGAGGCGGGCAGCGGAGTCCAAGGGGGCCGAAGCCGGTCAGGGCTTCGGCCCCCCCGAGGCGGCAATCACAGTGCTCGGATTCGCTGTTGGGCCGTTGGGTAATTGGGTACCGCATTACTGTTGGGGCATCAGACGCACTCTGAGCGGGGGCCTTTGCGGTGCGGGATCATCTTCTCGGGGGTCGATACCGGCTGATTCGTCAGCTGGGTGAAGGCGGCATGGGGCAGGTGTGGGAAGCACACGACGGCACCCTGGAACGCTTGGTCGCGGTCAAGGTGATCACCCTGCTGTCCGGCGGCGGCAGCCGGGGCGGCGAGGCGCGGACCCGGTTCCTGCGCGAGGCCCGGATCACCGCTCTGCTGCAGCATCCCAACATCGTGACCGTCCATGACCTCGGCGAGACCGAGAGCGAGGACGGCAAGGCGCCCTTTCTGGTGATGGAGCGCCTCCGGGGCGAGGGGCTCGACGTGGTGCTGCGTCGCGGACCGGTCGGCCTGGCCGAGGCGGCCGAGTGGGGCGCGCAGATCTGTGACGCGCTCGCCGAGGCGCACCGGGCCGACGTCCTGCACCGGGACATCAAGCCGTCCAACATCCATGTCCTGCCCTCGGGGGCGGCGAAGGTCCTGGATTTCGGCATCGCGCGGGCGGCCGACCCGTACGCGACGGCGGACCGGATCACCCAGACCGGCTTCATCGTGGGAACGCCGCCGTACATGGCCCCCGAGCAGGCCCGTGGACACCCCGAGGCGCGCAGCGACCTGTACGCGCTCGGCTGCCTCCTCTTCGAGATGATCACCGGTCGGCTGCCGTTCCTGGCCCCGGACACCGTTGGCTACCTCACGGCCCACCTCACCCAGGAGGCGCCGGCGCCCAGTTCGGTCGCGGAGGGGATCCCGGCGGGGTGGGACGAGGTCGTCCTCATGCTGCTGCGCAAGGACCCGCGCGAGCGGAACACCAGTGCAGGCGAGCTCGCCGGCGTGTTGCGGCAGCTCGGACGCGCGCCCTGGCACCCGCCGACCGTGGTGGACCGCGGTGGTCCGGCAGCCGAGCTGGCGCAGGCGCGCAGGCGCGAGATGCGAGAGCTGGCCACGGCGCTTCGGAGACTCGAGCACAAGCGTGCCCGGGTGCGGACGCAGCAGCACCAGCCGGAGCAGAGGCAGGCGCGGCAGCCGGCACAGCAGCCGGCACGGCGGCAGACGCGGGAGTCGGAACGGAGACGTGAGCGCGAGGAGCCGTCCGGCCACGCCTTCGCATCGAGCACCAGGGACCTTCATCCGGGCGAGTTCGCAAGGCCGTTGGGCCCGCGCGTCTCGGGGTTCTGCGTGAAGGCGCTGATCGGCGCGGTGGTGCTGGTCCTGTGGGCAGTTGTCTACCACCAGTTCCATCCCGAGGAAGGCTGGATGCCCGTCGGACCGGACTACGCCGTGATCGCCATCGTGCTGATCGTCTGCGCGGTCTGGGAGTACGACAGGGCGGCGAACGAGAAGAAGGCCCCGTACAGCAGGATCCGCCTCGAGGCGGGGCAGCTCACCGTCGAGCAGGAGGTCATGCGGCAGGGGCGGACACGCGTTGCCGTGTTCTCCGTCCCCTGGGTGGCGATCGACCGGATCGGGGTCGAGGGACCGGGGCGCGGGGCCCCCGTCGTCGTCTGGTTCCGCACCGGCAGCAGACCCACGACGCAGTGGTTGCAGCAGAACGGCGCCGGCCCCCACCCGAGCGGGGAGGGCTACATCCTTTGCCACCCGGCCCGCGCCGCCTCCGGTCAGGGGCCCGCGAACGCCGTGGTCCGCCGGCTGCGCACGGAGCTTGCCGCGTACGCCCACGGCAAGCACGTCGTGCTGTCCGGCCGGCCGGCATGAGGACAGCACGACGGCGTTCGGGCCGAGTTCGCGAGCGCTCTCCTCGACCGGGCCGGTGGCACCCCGGTGATGGGGGCGGTCTCGAACAGCGCAGTGGGCCGGGACTGGCATCGATCTCGTGCGCTGGGCTATGTTGTGCGGCGATGACTACCGGGACGGCATTGAGCCACACACGGATTGGCGACCCGGCGCTCCTCTGAGCGCCGTTCGGGCCGGGGCAGGCCCTCTGTTGGACGGAGGATCCGGCGCTGTTGCGCGGGCTCCGCCTCCTGTCGTGTTGACCACAGTTCGACACCTCAACCACGACAGGAGAACTCATGCCCACCGAAACGCTGCAGATTCCCACCGCGGACGGCCAGGCCGACGCTTTCGCCGCCTTCCCCGACGGCGACGGACGGCACCCAGGGGTGCTCATGTACCCGGACGGCTTCGGTATCCGGCCCGTGGTACAGGAGATGGCCCGCGAACTGGCCGGGCACGGCTACTACGTGCTCGTCCCCAACATCTTCTACCGGCACGGGCCGACACCCGTGATCGAGCTTCCCGAATACATCGGTGAAGAGGCCCGGTCCGCGGTCTTCGCGCAGGTGATGCCCTTGATCGAGGCACACACGGCTGAACGTGCCCTGAGTGACGCCGATGCCTACCTCAGGTTCCTCACCACCCGGCCCCGGGTCGGCGCCGGCCCGGTCGCGGTGACCGGTTACTGCATCGGCGGCCTGCTGGCGACGCGCACAGCCGTGGCCCATCCCGGCCAAGTGGCCGCCTTGGCCGCGTTCCACGCCCCCGTGGGCGCCGACGGACCCGATGCTCTCGCGGGGCTCACCGCACGGGTCCACTTCGGCCACGCCGAGGGGGACCTGACGCCCGATGCTCTCGGCGAGCTCAACCGGGCCCTGGATGCCGCAGGTGTCGGTTACACCTCCGAGATCTATCCCGGCACGGTCCACGGATTCACCATGTCCGACACCGAATCCTTCAACTCCGCCGCGCTTCAGCACCATTGGGACCGCCTGCTGGCCCTCCTCGGCGACTCCCCGGCCGGCAGCTGAGGCGGCGGCTCGGCGACCGGACCTGAGGTATCCGGCCCGGAATCCGAGAGGTCCCCCGGAGCCGGTGTGCGGGAGGCCGCAGCCCGGCCGCGCCTGGAGGCCTGAGCCGCAGGGCCCAGCGGTTCATTGAGGTCGGATCAGCGCGTCCCCGGCTCTCTCGGACTGCACGCCGCCGAGCAGGGGCTGGGGGGCCGCTGGTGCCGGCCCAACTGCCCCTGCCCGGTTGCGCTGTCTGTCCTTTGGCTGCCGTCCCAGGACGCGGTGTGTAGCCTCAATGGTTATGGCTGCCGACGCGCCGGACACGCGCCGCGAGTACCGATTTATGGGGAGTACACACAAGCTGTGGCTCAGCCTTTCCGCTCCGGCACTGGGGGCCGTCGCGCTGGTCTACGACATGGCCGGTTCACCCGTGATTGTGCCCATCGCGGTGGGTGCGGGTTTCACAGCACTGTTCGTCTTCGTGGGCGTCGCCATCGCCCGGGTGCCGGTAACGGCGACCCTTTGTGACGAACACCGCCTCACGGTCCGGAAAGCGTTCGGCACACACACGATGGCCTGGCAGGACGTGCAGGGGATCGAGATCCACAACGTCGCAGGCCATGAGGTGGTACCAGGGGAAGCCCCCCGCCGCCTGGTCGTTCTGTATCACGCGACGGGCAGTCGGCACGTGCTGCCGCATCTCGATGACCGCAAGTGCCAGGATCTGGCCCACGAGGTGGCCCTGCTGCGGCAGATGTGGCTGGCGTACCGGGGACAGGACTGGAGCCCTGTGCCCGACGTGCAGGACCGGATCGCGCGCAGCCGCCGGCGCAGCCGGGACATGTCGCTGTTCACACTGTCATTGCTCTCGCTGATGATCACGCTCTTTGCCGGGGCGGGAATCTTCTGGGCCGCGAGTGAGATGGGCATGTACCCGGCTGACGGCATAGGCGCCCCGGATTCTTTCGTCGAGATGCTGCTTCACCCCATGACGCTGCTGGTACTCCTGCCCGTGGTGACAACTGTTGGTCTCCTCGCGGCCACTGTGATCCGCCGCCGTTGAGAGCCCCGGCCGCGTACCCCTCCGGGCCGGGCGGTCAGCGAATCTCTGTGTCCGCTCCTGCCGCGTGCATGGCAAGGAGGAGGTTGCGGCCGAGCCCGTACCGCTCCGGCAGCGGGTCCTTCAAGGCTGCCTCGCGCTCGATCATGCTGGTCCGCAGACGCACCGGGTCAACGAAGAACGTGCGCTTCCTGGCGATCTTTCCGTCGATCACGTCGATCAGTTCGACGACGATCATCGACCACGGGTTGCCTGCAAGGCCGCCGCCGTGTACGCACTGATCCGTGCGTACACGGCGGCGCTCAACAGCCAGGATCTGTATGACGCTCTCGTCCGGACCGTTTACACCACAACCGCAGCCCTCCTCGGAGTGGAGCCCCTCGCGAGGCAGGGCCGGCCCGGAACCGGTTGTCACGCCGGGGTCGTGGCCGCCCGTGCGGCTTCGGTCCCTGGGCGTGGGCCGCGGCGCCGGTCGCGCAGCCCGGCTGACAGGACTGCTGCGACAATTCCGCCGAAGGCCCAGGCACCGAGGACCCACAGGGCTCCGGTGGTGGCGTTTCCGTCGAAGTAGACCGTGTTGCGCACCACGGTCGTGCCGGCGCCGGGCGGCAGTGCCTGACCGATCGCGCGCCAGAACGGCGGCAGCAGTGATGCGGGGTACACCCCGCCGGAGCTGGGGTTGCCGAGGATGGTGAAGATGAGGATGGTGAGGCCCAGACCGACCGTGCCCGCCAAGGACTGCAGGGCCACGCCCACGGCTCCGGAGGCGAATACCACCAGCGTGCCGATTCCGACGAGCTCCCAGAAGGCACCCGGAAGGCAGTGCAGCACAGGGCCCACGATGATGGCCCCTCCGATACCGGAGACGAAGGCGTAGGGCACCATCGCCGTCAGCCGCACGAGGATACGGCGGAGGGTGGGGCGTTTGGAACCGGCCGCCATGTTCAGGGCCGATGCGGCGAGGTAGCCGCCGATCGTCCAGCTGAGGACCAGGTAGAAGGACGAGAGCCCTCGCGAGTCCCCGGCCGCGGGCGGCCGGATGTCACGTACGGCCATCTCGCGGTTCTGGGTCCGTTCGATCGCCTGCATGACCTTCGTGGCGGCATCCGCCGCTGAAGTCCCGCCCGCCGAGGCGATGAGCAGGGTGTCGGTGCGCCCGGCAGCGTCGACGAGGAGGGCCGCGTCCGTGCGCCGGTCCAGGAGCCGGGCCCGGGCCTGGATCCGGTCCTCGGCCGTGCTGACGTGCAAGGGGGTACCCGGCAGTGCGTTGAGCCGGGCCACCAGGTCCTTCTCCATGGCTTCCGGTGCGACCACCACGACCGGGATCCGGTGTGGTTCCGGGGCGTGGAAGGCCCCCATGTAGGACAGGGCGAAGCCCAGTTGGAGCAGGAGAACCCCGACCATGACGAGGACCGCCCGGGTCGAGATCGCATCGCGTAACTCCGCCAAGGCGCCGCCTCTGTCCGCCGTTGGCCGACCCTTCGCATACGCCATATGAACTCCTGTACTCGGCTGTGTCGGTGCGGTCCACCCGCAACCACCACATCCTCGGCCGGACCCGAAGCCAGGCCGGGAGGCCACGCCTCGTCCGAGGCTTCCTCCCCTGTTCGGCCGAATGCCCCGGCGGGCAGCCCGCCGGGCCCGCACTCCGCCAACGCCACCGGACCGGGCCCGCCGCCTGCGGACCGACCCGGCCGGTCACACGACTCGCCGCCAGGACCCGTACCCGTACATCACACCGGTGGGCCCCGGCTACGCCGGCCTTCGCCCGGACCAGGACCCCCCGACCGGGAACCCCGTGGCGGGCAACGGCGTTGACTCGTGTTGCGGGGAGGGGCGAGGAGACTGAGACGGTGGAACAGAAGCATGTGAGCGATCCGTGGCGGCTGTTGCTCGTCGAGGACGACGGGGAGCTGTCCTCCATGCTCTCCGAAGTGCTGCGGGAGGAGGGGTACGCGGTCGACGTGGCGGCCGACGGCCACCGGGGTCTGCATCTCGGCCTCACCCGGCGGTACGACGTGCTCGTTGTCGACCGGCGCCTGCCGGTGCTGAACGGCATCGAACTGCTGGGCCGGCTGCGTTCCAGCGCGGTCCGCACGCCGGTGCTGCTGCTCACCGCGATGGGAACCGTGCACGACCGGGTCGACGGGCTGGACGCCGGCGCCGACGACTACCTGGTGAAGCCGTTCGACCTCGACGAACTCAGCGCCCGGTTGAGGGCGTTGTGCCGTCGGGCACTCGACGGCACCGATGTGCTGAGGATCGGCTCGGGCCATCTGTACGTCGGTCACCGCGAGGTCCGGCTGGCCGGCGGGGAGCGGATCACCCTCGCGGCCCGGGAGTTCGAGCTGCTGTGGGTGCTCGCCGCGCACCCGGAGACCGTGCACTCGCGCGAGCAGTTGCGCCGGACGGTGTTCCAGGAGGCGTCCGCCTCGTCCCTCGTCGACACCTACGTCTACTACCTCCGTCGCAAGCTGGGCCGGCGGGTCGTACGCACGGTCCGCGGGGTCGGCTACCGCCTGGGGGCGGTGTGAAGTCGTCGGCGGACGCGGAGGGGGCGGCGGTACGCAGGGCGCGGCTGCGGATCGCGGTGATCACCGGCGCGATCATCACGCTGCTGATCACGGTCGCCGGCGGTGTCTCGCACACGGTGATGGTGGGCGCGCAGAACGACCAGGTGTGGCGGGAGCTGCGGCACAGCGCGGCATACGGCGACCTGTCGAGCTCGCCCGTGTGCAGCTGGCTGTACGAGCCCGGCACGACGCCACTGGCCAACGCCCCCGCCGGCTTCCCGGTGCGGGCCGACGTGGACCGGGTGCTGCGGGCCCACGAGCCCGTGGAGCGCACCGTACGGCGCAACCACACGCAGTACGTGGTGCGTACGCAGCTCCGGGCGGACGGGAAGCCGGTGCAGGCGGTGTTCGACATGCGCTTCCAGCTGGCCGACCGGGATCACCTGTGGACCGCGCTGGGAGTCGCCGAGCTGATGGGGTTGCTCGCCGCCGCCGTCACCGGAGTGGTGCTCGGGCGCCGGGCCGTGGCACCGCTGGCCGAGGCGCTCGCCCGGCAGCGCCGGTTCGTCACGGACGCCAGCCACGAACTGCGCACCCCGCTCACCCTGGTGTACACGCGGGCACAGGTGCTGGTGCGGCAGGCGGCCGCCGAGGAGCTGCCCGGCGCGCATCGTGAAGGGCTGACCCGGCTGGTCGGTTCGGTCGGCAGGCTCGGCGATGTGCTGGACGACCTGCTGCTGTCGGCCAGCCTCGCGACGGGCCCGGCGCGGCGGTCGGAGCACCGGCCGGTCGATCTCGTGGCGCTGGCCCGGTCAGCGGTCGCCGAGGAGTCCGACCGGGCGCGGGAGGGAGGCCTCACCGTCGTCGTGAGGAGCCCACCGCACCCGGTGACCGTCGACGGTGTCGAGTCGGCGCTGCGGCGCGCCGTGGGAGAGCTGCTGTCCAACGCGATCAGCCACACCCCGGCGGGCGGGCGGATCGTGGTGGAACTGACCCGTTCCCGCGGGACGGTCGGGCTGGCCGTCTCGGACACCGGGCCGGGCTTCGATGCCGCCGGTGGCGAACGGCTGTTCCAACGATTCCACCGGGCCGGCGAGGGCGGCCGGTACGGGCTGGGACTCGCGCTGTTGAAGGAGGTGGTCACGCATCACGGTGGCACGGTCGACGCGGCCAGCCGGCCCGGGAGCGGCGCCCGGTTCACCATCACGTTCCCGGAGTGCGGCCCGCTGCCGGCCCGTGCCCCGGCACGTCCGGCCGGGGCAGATCGCGGGTGGCGAGCAGGTGTGCCGCGGCGCGGACATCCGCGTCCAGCGGACGGTCCGGATCGACGGGGGGAATGGCTTCGATGAGTGCGTCGAGGAGTCCGGCGCACGCGGGGGAGGTGGGGCGCCGGCCGCCGACATGGACGGTCTGGCGCAGACCGAGCGCGAGCGACCCGCACAGGAGACCGAGCAGTTCAGCCATGTCGTAGGAGCGCAGGGCCGCCTGGGTCCCGAACGGCACGACGTCCTGGTTGTGGAGGTTCGTCGGCAGGCTCTGCATTCCGGCGGGTGTCGCGCACCGGCGGATCTCCGCCACGAACGCGGTGGTGGCCAACTGCACGCCCTGCAGTCCGTGCTGGGCGCCCGGCACGGTGGCGAGCATCGGCGGCAGGCCCCCGTTGCGTGCCGGGTCCATCAGCAGGTCGAGCTGTCGTTCGGCGAGGTTGCCCAACTGGGCGGTCACGGAGGCGAGCAGGTCGGCCGCGAACGCGGCGGGCTGCCCGAAGAAGTTCCCGCCGTGCACCACCTTGCCCCTTCCCGCCATCCCGTTCTCCGCATCGTCGTGGAAGAAGAGCGGGTTGTCGCTGACGCCGCCGAGATCCGCGGCGACCACACCGTCGACGTAACGCAGCGCGTCCTCGGCCGCCCCCAGCAGCTGCGGGGAGCAGCGGATGCTGTACGGCTCCTGCAACGGCCGGGTACCGGAGGGGACGGTGCCGGCGAGCGTGCCCCGCATCTGCGCACCGACGTCGATCGCACCGCTGTGGCCGTAGGCGCGCAGCAGGTCCCCGTCGAGGAAACCGGGGTCGCAGCCGAGAAGGTCGGCCAGCAGACAGGTGAGGTCCATCAGTGAGCGGTGCGCCGCTCGGACGGAGTCGTGGGCCAGTGCCAGGGCCGCCGTGGTGACGGAGGTGCCGTTGACGAGAGCGAGGGCGTCACGGCCGTCCAGGGTGAGCGGGCGCAGCCCGGCGGCGGTCAGAGCGTCGGCGGCCGGCATGCGGCGGCCGTCCACATAGGCGTGTCCCCGGCCGCGCAACGCCTGTGTGGCGTAGGCGAGCGGAATCAGGTCTCCACTCGCCCCGACGGAGCCGTACCGGGGGACGGCGGGAACGAAGGTCGTGGCGAACATCGCGGCGAGCCGGTCGACCACCTCGGCGGACACGCCCGACAGCCCCTGGGCCAGGGACCAGGTGCGCAGCAGGAGGGAGGCGCGGCAGATCTCCTTGGGCAGGTCCGGTCCCTGGCCCGCGCCGAGGTGGGCCAGGGTGTTGTCGCACTGGTCGGCCTCGTCAGTACGGCCGGCGTACCCCACGAGTGCGCCGAATCCGGTGGTGGCGCCGTAGATCGCGGGGGCATCGCCGCTCTCGCTGTGCCGCAGGCCGTGAAAGAGGCGGCGGCCGCGGTCCAGGCGCGACCGGGCCGCGTCGTCCACGGCGACAGTGAGCGGCGCCGCCGAGCGGCGCAGGGCGGCGGAGTCCAGAGGGCCGGTGAGCGAGACGCTGTCGGTGGTGGTGAGCACGTCCGGAAACGTAGGCCGGGAATCTCAGAGCGCTCTGAAATCCGGTGGATAGCTTCCGCAGCATGACCCATGACTACCTGATCATCGGAGCGGGGCCCGCCGGACTGCAACTCGCCGCCTTCCTGGAGCGGGACGGCGCGGACTACGTCGTTCTGGAGCGCGGCAGTGGTCCGGGCACCTTCTTCACGCGGTTTCCCCGGCACCGCAACCTGATCTCGAACAACAAGGTGCACACCGGGTACGACGATCCGGAGCTGCGGCTGCGGATGGACTGGAACTCCCTGCTGAGCGACGACCCGGAGCTGCTGTTCACCCGGTACAGCCCCCGCTACTTCCCGCCCGCCGACGACCTGGTGCGCTACCTGTCGGACTTCGCCTCCAGGACCGGGGTGCGCGTGCGGTACGACACCGCGGTCGAGACGGTCTCCCGCGATGACGAGGGATTCACCGTCACCGACCACACCGGCAAGCAATGGCGGGCCCGGCGTCTGGTGACCGCCACCGGGATGACGCTGCCGAATCTTCCGTCGGTCCCGGGCGTCGAACTGGCCGAGCACTACGACACGATCGACACCGATCCGGAGTCCTACACCGATCAGCGGGTGCTCATCATCGGGCGGGGCAACTCCGCCTTCGAGACGGCCGAGAACCTGATGGAGAACGCGGCGGTCATCCACCTCGTCGGTTCGGGCTCGCTGAAAATGGCCTGGCGAACGCACTACGTGGGACACCTGCGCGCGGTCTACAACAACTTCCTGGACAGCTACCAGCTGAAGTCGCAGAACGCTCTCCTCGACGGACGTGTGCTCGCGATCCACCGGGACGAGGACGGCTTCCGCGTCCCGGTCGCCTTCGAGCGGGCCGACGAGGTCGTCAAGGATCTCCGCTACGACCGGGTGATCATCGCGACCGGATTCCGGTTCGACGCCTCGGTCTTTGACAGCACGTGCACGCCGGACCTGATCGTCGACGGCCGTTTCCCGGCCCTGACGCCCATCGGAGAGTCGGTCAACGTCCCCGGCCTGTACTTCGCGGGAACGCTGATGCAGGGCCGTGACTTCAGGAAGTCCACCACCGGCTTCATCCACGGCTTCCGCTACGCGGTGCGGGCACTGCACCGCGGGCTGCGGCAGCGCCACCACGGCGAACCCTGGCCGGTGACGGAACTCGGGGACGCCACGCAGCGGGCCGTCGACGCGGTGATCGCCCGCGTCAACCGGTCCTCCGCGCTGTGGCAGCAGTTCGCCGTCCTCGGTGACCTGCTGCTGCTCGCCCCGGACGGCACGCTGCGCTACGCCGAGGAGGTTCCCGTCGACCACGTGCCGGACGCGGTGCGCGGCGGGGACTTCGGCGACGTCGACGCCTACGCGGTGATCACCCTGGAGTACGGGGCGGACCACGATTCGGTGGACCCCTTCGACGTCACCGCGGGCCGCAAGACACAGCGGGATGTCGCGGGCCTGGACGGCCGCTATCTGCATCCCGTCGTGCGCTGGTACCGGGACGGTGCGTTCGTCGCCGAGCACCACGTCACGGAGAACCTGGAGAACGAGTGGGACGACGAGGAGATCCACCGCGCCCCGCTGGGCACCTTCCTCGCCGCACACCGCAGCCCGGCCGCCCCGGTGGCGTCGTGACGCTCCGCGAACTGCACGAGACAGCAAGGAAGTTACTGGATCCGGTCCTCTACGACTATGTGGCGGGCGGCGCGGGCGAGGAACGTGTCATCGCCGAGAACGAGCAGGCGTTCGACCAGTACCGGCTGCTGCCCAGGGTTCTGTGCGGCAGCGAGGAGCGTGACACCGCCGTGGAACTGCCGGGCGGCCGCCGGGCGGCGCCGGTGCTCGTCGCACCGACCGCTTTCCACCGGCTGGTCCATCCGGACGGCGAACGGGCCACGGCCCGCGCCGCCGCCGCCGAGGGCGCGGTCCTGGTGACGGGGACGGCGGCGACCGTCGCGGTCCCCGAGGTCGTCGCGGCGGCGCGCGAGGCGGCCGAGGCCCCGGCCGTGTGGTTCCAGCTGTATCTGCACCCGCGCCGGGAGGTCACCGAGGCGCTCGTCCGGCGTGCCGAGGAAGCGGGGTGCACGGCGCTGGTGGTCACCGTCGACTCGCCGGTGTTCGGCCGGCACACCAGGGACCTGCGCAACGGGTTCACCGACCTTCCGCCCGGCCATGCCGCGGAGAACATGCGCGACCTGCCGGGCGCCGGTCCTGGCGTGCTGACGGACATTCCCATGTCCCCGGCGGTCCACTGGCCGGACTTCGCGGAGACGGTGCGCGGCACGTCACTTCCCGTACTGGTCAAGGGCGTACTGCATCCGGACGACGCACGGCTCGCCGTCGACCACGGCGCCGCCGGGGTGATCGTCTCCAACCACGGTGGCCGCCAGTGCGACGCGGTGCCGGCAGCCGTGGACTGCCTGCCCGCGATCGCCCGGGTGGTCGCCGGCAGGGTGCCGGTCCTGCTCGACGGCGGGGTGCGCAGGGGCAGCGACGTGGCGGTGGCCATCGCGCTGGGCGCGGCGGCCGTCGGTGTGGGACGCCCGGTCGTGTGGGGCCTGGCAGCCGAGGGGGAGACGGGAGTGCGGCGCGTCCTGGCGACGCTGCGCGACGAGTACGACCACACCCTGGCCCTGTGCGGCGGGCGCCGGAACGCCGATCTGACAGCCGGCTCGGTCGTCCGGAAGGGCGGGATGTGGTGAGGAACCGGACGGGGACGGACACGTGGTGGCTGCCACGCGGTGTCGTGTCGATGCGGGTGCGCATCTTCGAGAAGGTCAACGGCGACCGGGCGGTGACCCTGCCCAGCACGGCGCACGGGCCGGAGGTCTTCGAACGGGTCTACGCCCACCCGGCCGCGAACGGCCGGAGCGAGGGCGCGGGCCTGTCGGATCTGTTCTGGTACTGGCTGGCGCCGGGTCCCGAGGTACACCAGGAGCACCTGGAGCCCGGCGAACGCTACGAGGACGTGGCCGCCACGACGCGGCGCATCGTCGCCGGGAGCTCGGCCGCACTCGTGGCGACGGCCGGCCGGGCCGTGGCCGACGCGCTGGAGGCGGTGCCGGACTCCAGGATGAGCCTTGTTCGGCTGCGCGACCTGGTGATGCCCGCATGGGCCGCGTTCTGCTACGAGCTGGTCTTCCAGGAACCGTGCCCCCCACGCGCCCGAGACCTGATCACCGGGCACGCCGGTGATGTGATCACCGCCCTGAAGTGCACCGGCCTGCGCCATCCGCGGCGCAGGGCCCGGCTGACGACGTATCTGCGCGCCCGGGTCGAGGCCGGCGACGTGGCGCATCCGCTGCCGGCCTCACTGTCGCTGCCGGAGCAGGTGCACTACCTGCAGGGGACCTTCTTCAACACAGCGGTGGTGCAGCTGTCCGAGGCGACCGCACACGTCCTGCTCGCTCTGGCCCACCACCCTCGGGTGCAGGACCGTCTGGTCGCCGATCCGCAGGACGACCGGTACCTGACGCAGGTGCTCGACGAGACGATGCGGTTGTACCCGCTGTTCGGCATCGCCCACCGCATCACCACGGGCGAGATCCCGCTCGACGACGAGACCGTGCTGCCGGCCGGCTCCGTGGTGTGCTTCAACTACCCGGACTACCACGCCACCGGATACGAACGGCCCGACGAGTTCGACCCGGACCGCTGGACCGGCCTGGTCGCCAAGGACGTCCACCACATCCCGTACGGAATGGCGGCGAACCGTCCCTGCCCGGCCTGGCGGCTGTCGCCGCTCGTGCTGCGCGCCGCGGTCCGCGAGGTGCTGCACCGGTTCCGGCTGGACTCGACGGCATCGCACACCCGTTCCATCCCGCACCGGGCCCCCTGCCTGCTGATTCCGCGCGGCCTGTCTCCCCAGCCCCGTCGCCTCCACGCGTTGCGGAGATTCGTCCGGCTGCGGGACGGGGTCGAGGACGTGACCCGCGGCGTGCGCCAGCTGGTGCTCGGCATCGTCATGGTGCTGCATGCCCGTCAACAGCGCCCCGCATCCCGCTACTTCGGGGAGCGCCCGGCCGGGAGCTGCCCCGTCCCTCACCCGGAAGGAGGGAACGGATGACGCCCCCGGAGGCCGCCGCCGAGGCGGGCCCTCCCTCCGGGCAATCAGCATCGCTGATACCCCGGCCCTTGATGTTCTGGACCGGTGTCGCCCTCACCTGCGCCGGCGTCGCCCAGCATCTGTGGATGTTCATCGATTCCGCATCCATGGGATTCCACATGGCCATGATGGGAATGTCGTGGGTGATGTGGGGCGCCATGGCCGCCATCGTCGTGGGCGTGGTGATCTCCGGGTTCGCGGTCATGCAGCGTCCTGGAGCAGGACCGGCGGCCGCCCCCGCCCCTGCCCGGACGACCCCGGCAAGCCGGCGCCGTCTCATCGCCGTTCTGAGCTTCGCGCTCATGGTGGACCAGATGAAACCCGCCACTCTGGCATTCATCCAGCCCGGCATGCGCGCCGAGTTCCACCTCAGCGCCGCCGAGGTCTCATGGTTGCCCACGGTGGCCCTGAGCGGCACGGTGGTGGGATCACTCGTGTGGGGCCGCGCCGCGGACCGCATCGGGCGCAGGGCCACGATCCTCATCGCGTCCCTGCTCTTCCTCGGTACGACGGTGTGCGGCGCCATGCCGACGTTCGGCGGCATCCTGGTCATGTGCGCATTGATGGGGATGGCAGCCGGAGGCATGCTGCCGGTTGTCTACGCCCTCATGACCGAGAGCCTGCCACCCGGACGGCGCGCGGCCATCATGGTGCTCCAGGCCGGACTCACCACCACCGGCGGCTATATGGCGGCTGCCGGACTGGCGGCCGTACTCATCCCGCTGACCGGGTGGCGCATTCTGTGGTTCGCCCAGCTGCCGCTGGTCCTGATCCTGATCGCGCTGAACCGGTGGATTCCGGAATCAGCCGCCTTCACCGCCCGGCAGCAGCAGCCCGGGCGCGTCCCCGCCTCGACCCTGTTCAAACGCCCCCAGACAGCCAGGACGCTGGTCGTCAGCGGCTACGCACTCGCCTGGGGCCTCGTCTACTGGGGCTTCATCACCTTCCTGCCCAGCCAGCTGGAGGCCTCGGACCGGCACGGCATGTCCGCCGCCACGCTGCTGTTCGTCTCGTCGCTGCTGTCCGTCCCCACCTGCGTGGTCGCCGCCTGGCTCTACATGCGCTGGTCGGCGAGGGGCACCATGGTCGTCTACGCGGCCCTCACCGTCGGGGCACTGCTCGCCCTGGCCCTCGTCGGGATGGACGGCAGCCGGCCCGTCCTCCTGACCGCCGTGATGCTGCTGTTCGCCGGAACCGCCGGAGTCAT
This sequence comes from Streptomyces sp. NPDC058221, assembly GCF_042882365.1. Taxonomy (NCBI): domain Bacteria; kingdom Bacillati; phylum Actinomycetota; class Actinomycetes; order Kitasatosporales; family Streptomycetaceae; genus Streptomyces; species Streptomyces sp. NPDC058221. The sequence continues at coordinate 50,585 of NZ_JBHVWF010000013.1, forward strand.
CGCCCTCATCGGCCCCTACACGGCCGAGATCTACCCCGTGGCCATCCGGGGAACCGCGGGCGGCTGGGCCGCGGCCGTCGGCAAATCCGGCGGCGCCTTCGGGCCACCCCTGATCGCACTGGTCCTCTCCGCCCCGGGAGGCATGCGCACCGCCGCCGTGTTCGTCGCGCTCCCCATGGCCCTGGCGGGGATCGCTGTCGCCGTCCGCGGGAGCAGCCGGCCGGCCGCTGCCCAGGATCCCGAGGGCGCCACCCGGCTCAACGCCGAACTCGACGATCTGGTGCGCAGCGAAGCCGTCCCCGCCGAGCAGACCACGACGGCAACGCCCCTGCCCGGTGAAGGTACGGCGATATGAGCGGCCTTGTCGCGCGCTCTCAGCCGTCGGCTGCGAGACGCCGCTTGTCCGGCTTCCCGGCAGGCGTGAGCGGCACCTCTCCGATGAGGGTGAGCCGGGTCGGGGCGCACGCCTCGCCCAGGTCTGCCGTTACCAGTGCGCGGAGTTCACCGAGGTCCGGAGTGCGGCCGGCCGCGGGTACGACGAAGGCGTGGACGGCCTCGCCCGTACGGTCGTCGGGGACGGCGACGACGTATGCCTCGGCCACGGCGGCATGACGGGCGAGCAGCCGCTCGACAGGTCCGGCGTAGTGCACCTGGGCGTTGACGATGACCACGTCGCGGGTCCGTCCGGTGAGCCACAGCCGGCCCGAGGCATCGAGCCGGCCGAGGTCGCGGGTACGTACCCAGCCGTCCGTGAAGACCTCCGCGGTGAGGGCGGGTTCCTGCCAGTAGCCGCAACTCTGCGACGGGGTCCGCACGAAGACCTCACCGGCGGTGCCGTGCGGGACCGGGTCTCCTGAGCCGTCCCGGATCTCCAGCTCGACGGGCGGCACTCCGAGCGAGCCGGGCGGCTCCTCCGGCACGGCCATGGAGATCATGCCGGTCTCCGTCTGCCCGTAGCCGTGGAAGACGACCGGGCCGAGCACCTCGGCGGCCTCCCGCAGCCGCCCCGGCTCAAGCGGCGACCCGGACACCATCAGCGCACGCAGACCGCTGAGGTCGACGGGCGACTCGCGCTGGCTCGCCACGAGTTTCGTCAGCCGGGCCACCGTGATGACGCTCGCGGTCGCCCGGTGCCGAACGAGGGCGTCGGGAAAGGCAGGCGGGTCGGCGGTGACGAGGGTGCCGCCGGCGGCCAGGGCCAGCAGTCCGTACTCCATCATCACCTGGCTGGCCAGGGTGCCGAACACCAGGAACCGGTCCAGGCGCCGGGCCAGCTCACGGATGGCCGGCGGCCGGTCGTCCGGCCGGAGCGCCCAGCCAGCGGTCAGCGCCGCGTAGGTCTGGGCGCACGCCTTGGGGATGCCGGTGCTGCCGCTGGTGTGCAGGAGCCGGGCGACGTCCCCGGGCCGCGCGGAGATCCGCGGCCGGACGCCGTCGTCCGCAGCGGACAGCAGCTCGTCGACCGTCAGGACGAGCCGGGTGCGATGCGTGGCCGGGCCATCGGGACAGCCGGGTCCGTCCGTGACGCATACGTCGATGTCCCTTAGCAGGTAACCCTGCTGAGGGCCGGTCAGCCCGGGTGGTATGCCGACCACCCGGGCTCCGACGACATGGGCGGCGATGATCGCCGCGAACGCCTCGGGGCCGACCTTCACCAGCAGCGCGAGGCCGTCGCCCGGGCCGACGCCGTGCCGCCGAAGGCCGTTCGTCGCGCACCGCACCATGCGAAGGAGCTCTGCTCCCGACACCTCCCGGCCGGCGTGCTCGAACACCGGGCGGTCGCCCGCCGTGTCGAGGATGTCGAGTACGGGGCCGGGGAACTGCTCAGTCAAGGCACTCCTTCACGAACGCGGTGAGCGGCTGCCGGTGGACCGCCGCCAGGTTCCACTCGTTCTCGAGGTTCTCCGCCAGGTGATGGGTGCCGTCGAGCACACCGTCCCGGTAGTGGCGGACCACGGGATGGAGATAGGTGGAGTCCATGGCATGGTCGACGTCGTTCTCGACGACGCGCGGGACGCCCACGTCGAACGGATCGCTCAGGTCGTGATCGGGTCCGTACTCCAGGTCGATGACGAACCGGTGCGCGGCGGGCCCGAGACCGCCGTCGGCGATGTAGTCCAGCGGGACCTCCTCCTGGTACTGGGCCCGGCCGCCCTCCACACCGACCACGTCGCCGAGGAACCCGAACTGCTGCCAGAGGCCCGACGAGCGGTTGACGCGGGCGATGACGGCGTCGGCGACCGCCTCCGGTGACGCGGTCAGCGTCCGGGTGGGCCACGGCCTGCCCAGATGGCGGGCGCCCAGGATGCGGTGCAGGGCGCGCGTCCCGTAGCGGAATCCGTGGATGAAGCCGCTGGTGGACTTCTTGAAGTCCCGCTGCTGCGTCACGGTGCCCGCGAAGTAGAGGTCAGGTACGTTCACCGACTCGAAGGCGGAGGTCTGCTCGGGGAACCGGTCGTTGATGACGAGCGCGGGCCGGCAGGTCTCGTCGAACACGGAGGCGTCGAAACGGAAGCCGGTGCACGCGATGATCCGGTCGTAGTGCAGTTCGCGGAGCGGTTCCCGGGTCCGTGTGTAGCGCAGCATCACCCGGAAGCCGCCGTCCGCGGATTTCTCGATGCTCTCCACGACGCCGTCGAGAACCGAGTTCTGCGACTTGAGCTGGTAAGTGTCCAGGAAGTTGTTGTTGACCGCGCGCAGATGCCCGACGTAGTGGGTCTTCCAGGCGAGCTTGACCGAGTGGGGGCCCGCGACGTGGATCACCGCGGCCTTCTCGATGAGGGAGTCGGCGGTTTCGAACGCGGAGTTCCCCTTGCCGATGATCAGTACCCGCTGATTGGTGAAGGACGTCGGGTCGGGGTCGAAGGTGTCGTACCGTTCGGCGAGTTCGATGCCCGGAACGGGTGGCTCGTTGAACCGGGACAGGCCGGTCGCCACGACGAGCCGGCGGGCCTGCCAGGCGCGCCCCCCGCGGTCGAGGACGGTGAAGACATCGTCCGCGCGGGAGATCCGTACGGCCTCCGTCCCGTACTCGACGCGGATGCCGGTACGCGCAGCGAAGTCGGTCAGATAGCGCACCCAGTCGTCGGCGTGCGGGAAGTAGCGCTCGCTGTACCGGGTGAAGAGCAGTTCCGGGTCGTCGCTGAGCAGCGAGTTCCAGTCCATGCGCAGGTTGAGCTCCGGGTCTGTGAAGCCCGTGTTCACCTTGTTGTTCGAGATCATCTGCCGATGACGGGGATAGCGGGTGAAGAAGGTCCCCGGTCCGCTTCCCCGCTCCAGGACGACATAGTCGCACCCGTCGCGTTCCAGCAGAGAGGCAAGTTGAAGTCCGGCCGGTCCGGCCCCGATGACGATGTAGTCGCGCACCATGGGCCGGACGCTAGTGACGTGAAATCAGAAGCCTCTGAGATTGGGCGCATCGGACCGTTCCCGTCAGGAGCCGTCGGGCTCCTGCGCAGACGCCAGGGTGTACCGGGTCTCCTCCGGGACGTGCGACGTATCGCGGCGGGCCAGCAGCCAGTACAGGGCGGCAGGGACCAGCAGGCCCACGATCCAGGAGATGTCCGCGCCGCCCAGCGGAGCCACGAGCGGGCCTGTGTAGAAGGTCGTCGCGAGGAACGGGAGCTGGGCCAGGACGCCCAGGGCGTAGACCGTGAGGGCATCCCAGCGCCAGGCGCCGTAACGGCCCTCGGGGTCGGTGAGCGCCGGTATGTCGTACCGTTCCCGCGAGATCAGGTAGTAGTCGACCAGGTTGATCGCCGACCAGGGCGTGAAGAACGTCAGCAGGAACAGCAGGAAGTCCTTGAAGGACGTCAGGAAGCTGTCCTTGCCCAGGAGCGCCACAGCCGTCCCCGCCACCATGATCAGTGCGATGTACGCGGTCCTGCCGCGCTGCGACAGCGTCTTCTGGCCGCGGAACCCGCTGATGCCGGTCACCATCGACATGAAGCCGCCGTAGGTGTTGAGCACGTTGATGGTCAGCTTGCCGAGCGCGATCACGAAGTACAGGAAGGACGCGATCAGGCCGGTGCCGCCGAGGCCGACCACGTACCCGACCTGGTTCTCGATGAACGCGTCCCCCGCGCTCGCCGCCACGAGCACCCCGAACGTCATCGACCACTGGGAGCCGATGGCCGATCCCGAGAGGGTCCACCAGAACGTGGCACGTCCCGACGTCGTACGCGGCAGATAGCGTGAGTAGTCCGCGACGTACGGGCCGAAGGCGAGTTGCCAGGACGCCGAGAGCGACACGGCGAGCAGGAACATCGGCAGGTGGAAGTGCGCGTCGCCGAGCAGCGCCGACAGATCCACCCGGTCCAGGAGACGGATGCCCAGGAAGACGAAGGTCAGCGCGCAGACCACGCTGGCCACCCGCCCCAGGACGTGGATCACGCGGTAGCCGACCGCCGCGGCGACGGCGGTGATGACGGCGAAGACGATGATGCCGGTGGTGTCGTTGGTGTGCGTGAGCTCGGCGGTCGCCTGTCCGGCCAGGACACTGCCGCTCGCGAAGAAGCCCACGTACATGAGGACGACCAGCAGAAGGGGCACGACCGCGCCGCGCACCCCGAACTGGGCGCGGGACTGGATCATCTGGGGCAGGCCGAGCTTCGGGCCCTGCGCGGAGTGCAGGGCCATGACGGCGCCGCCGAGCAGGTTGCCCAGCAGCAGGCCGGCCACCGACCACACCACGTCGCCGCCGAAGACGACGGCGAGTGCGCCCGTGACGACCGCGGTGATGTGAAGGTTGGCACCGAGCCAGAGGGTGAACTGACTGAACGCGCTCCCGTGCCGTTCGTCGTCCGGTACGACATCGATGGAGCGTCGCTCCACCAGGTCTTCAGCTGCCATGACTCGGTTACCCGGCCTCTCGGTGGTGTGTCGTGCCGCTCGGTCCCGCGGCGGCTACTTCTTCTTGATCCCGTGCTGTGCCGCCCAGTCGGCCGCTACGTCCTCCGGGTCCTTCTTGTCCTTGTCCACCAAGCGGTTGAGCTCGGTGAGGTCCTCGGTCGTCAGCGCGTTGCCGAGCCGGGCGAGAGCCCTGCGGACCGTCGAGTCGGCCTTGCGGTCGGCGATGAGAGGGACGACGTGCTGGCCGGGCACCAGGTTCTTGGGGTCGGTGAGGACGACCCAGTGCTCGGCGGCGATGTCGGTGTCGGTGGTGAAGAGGTTCGCGACGTCCACGTCGCCCTTCTTCAGGGCGCCCTTGACCAGCGGCCCCGAGGAGTCGAGGGACTTGAACTCCTTGAACTCCACGCCGTACACGTCCTTGAGGCCCACCGCGCCCACCGTGCGCTTCTTGACCTCGGGCGCCGCGCCGATGACGAGCTTGCCGTTGTGCCGGGCAAGGTCGGCGAGTGACTTGAGACCGTATGTGTCGGCGGTCTCCCGGGTGACGACGAAGGCGTCGGAGTCCTCGGCCTTGCCGTAGGGAAGGATCTGGAGGCCGTGTGGCAGGGCCATGGCGAGGGCGTTCTGCATCTCGCCCTCCTCCGTGGCCTTCGCCTTGGCGTCGAGGTAGTGCAGCAGAGCGCCCTGGTACTCGGGCAGGAGGTCGATGTCCCCGCCCTTGAGAGCGGGGATGAGGATCTCGCGGGTGCCGAGATTGGGGCGGACCGTGGTCTTCACGCCGGCCGCCTGGAGCGCTGCGGCGTACAGGTACCCGAGGACCTGGTTCTCGGTGAAGTTGGCGGTGCCGATGGTGACGCCGTCCTTGCTGGAGCCTCCGCCTCCGCCGCCGGATCCCTCTCCGTCGAGCGAGGTGATGCCGCTGCTGCAGGAGGCGAGTGCGGGTACGGAGGCGGCGGCGAGGAGTCCGCCGAGGAGATTTCTGCGGTTCATCGTGCTTGCTCCAGGTCCGACTTGGCGGGGCGGTTACGGAAAAGGACGCGCTGGAGTACGGAGAGCGCGAGGTCGAGGACGACGGCGACGAGGGCGACGAGCACGGCGCCACCGAGCACCTGCACGAGGTCGCGCTGGGCGAGCCCGTCGAAGACGTACCGGCCGAGTCCGCCGAAGGAGACGTACGCGGCGATGGTGGCGGTCGCGACGACCTGGATGAGCGCGAGCCTGAGCCCGGTCATGATCAGGGGGAGCGCGAGAGGGAGCTCGACATGCAGGAGCACCTGGTGCCGCCGCATGCCCTGGCCGTGCGCCGCGTCCCGCACCTCGGGGTCGACGGCGGTCATCCCGGCGTACGTGTTGGTGACGATGGAGGGAACGGCGAGCGCCACGAGGGCGATGTAGACGGGCCACATCGACAGGCCGCTGGCGAGGAAGACCAGCACGACGAGCCCGACCGTGGGCAGCGCACGTCCGAAACTGGAGAGGTTGATGGCGAGGAAGGCGCCGCGCCCGGTGTGCCCGATGAGCAAGCCGACCGGCAGTGCGATGGCGGCGGCGATGAGGGTGGCGAGCAGCGAGTACTGGAGGTGCTCGGCGAGGCGGTGCCCGATGCCGTCGGGGCCCGTCCACTGCTCGCCGCTGACCAGCCAGGAGCCGAGCCCCTTGAAGAGTTCGTACATGAGGTCAGGCCCCCTTCTTCTGCCGGCGGGTCCAGGGCGTCAGGACGTACTGGAGGGTGACCAGCAGCGCGTCCGCGACGAGCGCCAGGAGCAGGGTCAGGACGACGCCGACGATGACGGGGGTGGGGAAGTTGCGCTGGAACCCGTCCGTGAAGAGCTGCCCGAGTCCACCGTCGCCGATGTACGTGGCCACGGAGACGAGGGAGATGGCCATCACCGTCGCGATCCGCACGCCCGCCATGATCACGGGCAGGGCGAGCGGCAGTTCGACGGTGAGCAGGGTGCGCAGTGGCCGGGTTCCCATGGCCTTCGCGGCTTCCTTCGTCTTGGCGGGGACCGAGTCCAGGCCCTCGACGGTGTTCCGCAGGAGCACGACGAGCGTGTAGATCGTCAGGCCGATGACGGTGGTGGTGCGGGTGAGCCCGCTGACCGGCAGCAGGAGCACGAAGACGGCGATGGACGGGATGGTGAACAGGACGTTCGACAGCCCGAGGAGGAGCCCGCGGAGCCTGCGTACGCGGTGCGCGAGCACGGCCAGGGGGAAGGAGACGATCAGGCCGAGGAGCACGGCGGTGAGAGCGGCCTGGAGGTGGGAGAGGGCCAGGGTGGTGAGATCGCCGGTGTGGTCGGATATCCACGACCAGTCGACACTCACGCGACCGCCTTGCTTGCTTCGCTGTGTACGTGCCCTGCGTGGTCGTGGATGTCCTCGCGGGACGTCACGCCCGTGAGGACGCCGTCCGCGTCGACCCGGGCGACCAGGCCGCTCGGAGCGGCGATCGACTCGTTGAGCGCCGAGAGAAGCGAATCGGTGTCCCGCAGGGGGCGGGCCGGGGTCTCCGCTTCCGTCTCGCTGTCGCGCCAGGACAGCGGCTTCCGGGCGGTGTCCAGGGTCAGCTGCCAGCGAGTGCCCTGGGGGGCGGGCCCCTGGGGGACGTCCGCGAGCGTCGTCAGGGACAGCAGCTTCAGGCCGCGCTCGGCGCCCAGGAAGTCGGCGACGAACGCGTCCGACGGGCGGGCCAGGAGTTCGGCAGGTCCGGCGCACTGGACGAGGTGGCCCCCGGCACGGAAGACGGCTATGCGGTCGCCGAGCCGTACGGCCTCGTCGATGTCATGCGTGACGAAGACGATGGTCTTGTTCAACTCTCTCTGGAGGCGCAGGAGTTCGTCCTGGAGCTGGGTGCGGACCACGGGGTCGACAGCGCCGAACGGTTCGTCCATCAGGAGTACCGGCGGGTCCGCGGCGAGCGCGCGGGCCACGCCGACGCGCTGCTGCTGGCCGCCGGAGAGCTGGTGCGGATAGCGCTTCCCGGCGTCGGCGGAGAGCCCGACCGTCTCCAGGAGTTCCGCCGCCCGCGCCCGGGACTTCCGGCGGCCCCAGCCGAGCAGGAGCGGCACGGTCGCGATGTTGTCCAGGACCGTGCGGTGCGGGAAGAGCCCGGACTGCTGGATGACGTAGCCGATGGAGCGGCGCAGCTCGGCGGCGTCCTGTTCCAGGACGTCCTTGCCGTTGACCCTGATCGTCCCGGAGGTCGGATCGACCATCCGGTTGATCATGCGGAGCGTCGTCGTCTTGCCGCAACCGGAGGATCCGACAAGGACGGTCACGCCGCCTTCCGGCAGTTCAAGGGTGAGGTCGTGCACGGCGGTCGTGCCGTTCGGGAAGCGCTTGTGGGCCTTGTCGAATTGGATCATGTGGAGTCCCTTGCCCGGCTGCATATCATCATGCAGAGTTCTCGGTGACTGAATAGGTTGTCAATAGGTAGTCGCCGCTCAGGCGTAAATCCCCGGTTACGAATGGTCGTAGGGCAAGACGGAGTGCCTGATTGAGGAGGAATCACGAGTGATGTCGTCTCGTATCGTGAACGGGGTGGTCGACGGCAGCGGTGCGATCGTCGTCCTGGACGGCCGAGGACTGATGGTCGCAGATGTCGTACGCATGGCCGAATCCGTCGCACAGCCCGTTCCGGCGGCGGACGGGATGAAGCGCGTGGAGGCGTCGTGGAACGCCGCGCGGGAAATCGCCTCGTGGGGTCGCGTCTACGGTCGCTCCACCGGCGTGGGTGCCAACCGGAATGAGTCCGTGCCGACGGAGGCGGCCGCCGACCACGGCCTGCGGCTGCTGCGCAGCCATGCCGGGGCGATCGGCGATGAGCTGCCCGCACGGCAGGTCCGCGCCATGCTCGCGGTCCGCGCCAACCAGCTGCTCGCGGGTGGCGCCGGCCTGCGGCCGACCGTCGTCACGGCGCTCTGCGAGGCCCTGGGAACGGGCGCCTACCCGAAGGTCAACGAGTTCGGCTCGGTCGGCACCGGCGACATCGCCGCGCTCGCGCAAATGGGCCTCGCGCTGGCCGGTGAGCATCCCTGGCAGGGAGCGGGGGCGGCCCCCGGCCCGCAGCCCCTCGACAACAACGACGCCCTCGCCCTGATCAGCAGCAACGCCCTCACTCTCGGCCAGTCCGCGCTGGCCGTGCACGAGCTGCGCGGCCTGATCGCGGCCACGCAGGTGGTGGCGGCGCTGTCCCTGATGGCGATCGACGGTTCCTACGAGGCGTACGCGCTGCCCGTGCACGAGGCGCGGCGGCACGCCGGTTCGTACGCGGTCGCGGAACGGATGCGGCAGCTGCTCGGCGCGCCGGACCGCCCCCGGCCGCCGCTCGGCCGGATCCAGGACCCGTACGGCCTGCGCTGTGTGCCGCAGATCCACGGGCCCGCGCATGATGCGGCGGACGCGCTCGAAGACGTCCTCACCGTCGAGATCAACGCGGCGGCCGAGAATCCGCTGATCTCGGCGGACGACATGGCGGCCTACCACCACGGAGGCTTCTACCTGGCCCAACTCGCCCTGTCGCTGGACCACTTCCGGCTGGCGGTGGCACAGGTGGCACGCCTGTCGACCTCGCGCCTGTCGACGCTGAACGAACCGGCCTTCACCCGGCTGCGGCCGTTCCTCGCGGACGGCGAACCGGCGTCGTCGGGCGTGATGATCCTTGAATACGCGGCGGGGGCGGCGCTCGGGGACCTGCGGGCCTTCTCCGCCCCCGCGTCACTCGGTCACGCCGTGCTCTCGCGAGGCGTCGAGGAGCAGGCGAGCTTCGCTTCGCTGGCGGCGCGCCAGACGCTGCGGGCGTGCGAGGCGTACCGGCTCGTCGTCGGCTGCGAACTCGTCGCAGCGGTCAGGGCGTTGCGGCAGCGGGACATGCGGCTCGACCCGGAACTGCCCGTCGGCCGCGCCTTCGCGCTGGCGGACTCGGTGCTCGACGCGGAGCTGGCCGACCGGCCGCTGACGGACGATGTGACGGGGGCGGCCCGGCTGCTCGACCGGTTCACCGAGCTGTGGCTCGGCCTCGGGTCCGGGAGCGGAACGGCGTTCGACGGTGCTGGTGTGGTGCGGGGTTCAGGCTGAAGCGGCATCCCGGCGGCGGGGACGGACGCCGGACCTGGCCGAGGGGCTCGCCGGCGTCATGCCGTCGAGATCCCCGGCTCGCGCCCACAGGTGCTGGCGCCGCACGATGTCCGGGGGCGTCGTCGCGAGTTCTCCCTCGTGACGACGGTGTCCTCGGGCATCTCGACCTCTTTCGGCTTCGTCCCCGGAGCCTGTCCGGTGGTTCGTGCCCATACGCCGGCCATGAGCCGGCCCGAAGGCCCGTACGGCGTCGCCGGTCGTGGCGGAGCCGCCGTACGCGGCCGCGGAGGGATGCCCGCGCGGGGATGCGGAGCCGCCGTCAGTTCCCGGTGAAGACCTCGCGGGTGCTGGTGACGACGGCGCACTTGCCGGCCGCCCAGCGCAGTGCCATCGCGTGGTCCTCGGCGGAGAAGTCGGCCACGGCGTCGGCCACCACGAAGGCCTGGATGTCCTGCATCCAGGCGTCGCACGCGGTCATGAGGACGCCGATGTGGGCGTAGACGCCGGTGATGACGATCTGGTCCCGGCCCTGTTCGCGCAGCCGTTCCAGGAGATCGGTGCGGACGAAGCCGCTGTACTTCCACTTGGTGAGCACCGTGTCGTCCTCGTCGGGCGCTACGGCCTCCGCGACGGCGGCGGCGTGCGGGTCGTCCGGCAGCCCCGGACCCCAGAAGTCCTGCTGCAGACCGCGCTCGTCCGGGCTCTGGCCGCCGGGCTGCGCGGTATAGAGCACCGGCACTCCGATGCGCGCCGCCTCCTTCTTCAACTCGGCGACATGCGCGAGCAGTTCGGGAATGGGTTCGGCCTCGTTGTCATAGGCCGAAAGGAAGTAGTTCTGCAGATCGTGGACGAGGAGCACGGCGCGGGCGGGGTCGACGGTCCAGCCGACCCGGTTGGCGGGCAGCTCGTCGGCGGCCGGCATGGCGTAGGGGGCGATGGCGGGCAGTGCCATGGTGCGGGGATTCCGTTCAGGTTCGGGGGTTCGGGCAGGGGCGGGCAGGCTTACGCGCTGTGGGCCGCGGCGGTCCGCAGATCCTTCTTGGAGATCTTCCCGACACCGGTCTGCGGGAACGTCTCCACGAACTCCACCCGGTCCGGCACCTTGTAGGCCGCCAGCCCCCGTTCCCGTACAAACCGTTTGATGTCCACCGGCTTCAGCGGACCCTCGCCGGGGTGCAGGATCACGTACGCGCAGACGCGTTCACCGAGGTACGGGTCGGGCTCGGCCACCACGTTGGCGTCGTGCACGGACGGGTGGGCGAGAATGTGGTTCTCCACCTCCTCGGCGGCGACCTTCTCGCCGCCCCGGTTGATCTGGTCCTTGGCGCGTCCCTCGACCACGATGTGACCGCTGGGGGCTACCCGGACGACATCGCCCGTGCGGTAGAAGCCGTCCGCGGTGAACGAGCGGGCGTTGTGCTCCGGCGCCCGCCAGTAGCCGCGGATCGTGTAGGGCCCCCGCGTCAGCAGATGGCCCGTCTCGCCCGGCGCGACCTCTCGGTCCTCGTCGTCGACGACCAGGATCTCGTCGTCCGGCGAGATCGGCCGGCCCTGGGTGGTGACGATCACCTCGACGGGGTCGTCCAGCCGGGTGTAGTTGACCAGCCCCTCTGCCATCCCGAAGACCTGTTGCAGGGTGCAGCCGAGCGCGGGCAGGACCCGCCGCGCCGCCTCCTCGCTGAACTTCGCGCCGCCCACCAGCAGGACCTCCAGGCTGCTCAGGTCGCGCGCGGTGGTCGCGGCCGCCCGGGTCCACAGCAGCGCCAGCGGCGGGACCAGCCCGGTGAGCGTGACCTTCTCCTGCTCGATCAGCGGGAAGGCGGCTTCGGGGGAGGGCTGCGGGCACAGCACCACACGCCCGCCGGCGTACAGCGTGCCGAGCGAACCGGGGGATGAGAGCGGGAAGTTGTGGGCCGCGGGCAGGGCGCAGAGGTAGACGCTGTCCGCGTCGACCCCACAGATCTCGTTGGAGCCGCGCAGCGAGTAGATGTAGTCGTCGTGGGTGCGCGGAATCAGTTTCGGAACGCCGGTGCTGCCGCCGGAGAGCTGGAGAAAGGCCAGGTCGTCCGGGCGCGGGGCGCGGTGGGCGACCGGGTCCTGGGCGACGTCGGACAGCGCCTCGAACCCGCCCGGGTCCCCGGCGGCGACGAACACGTGCCGCAGGGTCCCGGCGCCCGCGCGCGCCTTCGCCGCCAGCTCGCGGTAGTCGTAGCCGCCGTGTTCCGCCGCGATGACGTAGGCGACCGCCTCGGTGAACTCGCAGAAGTACGAGATCTCCGTCTCACGGTGGGCCGGCAGCGCGAAGACGGGCAGGGCGCCGATCCGGAACAGGGCGAAGACGACCTCGAAGAACTCCGCGATATTGGGCAGTTGCACCACCACCCGGTCGCCCTTGGTGATGTTCCGGGAGAGGAGGCCCGCAGCGAGCCGGTCGGCGCGCCGGTCCAGCTCCGCGTAGCTCCAGCGCGTTCCCGATGCGGGATCGACGACGGCGATCCGGTCCGGGTGCGCCTCGGCGCGCTCCCGGAGCATGGAACCGAACGTCTCTCCGCGCCACCAGCCCGCACGCCGGTACCGCTCGGCGAATTCGGACGGCCAGGTCGGTGCGTCCTGCGGGCTCACAGCTCGGCCCCCACAGCGCTGAGGAAGGTTCGGAATTTGGCGGCGGTCTCGGCGGTCTCCGCCTCGGGTTCGGACGCCGCCACGATGCCTGCGCCGGCGTAGAGGCGCAGCGTGCGCTCCTGTGCCTCGGCGCAGCGGATCGTGACGACCCACTCGCCGTCGCCCCGGGCGTCGCCCCAGCCCACCACTCCGGTGAAGAAGCCGCGGTCGAACGGCTCTGTCTCCGCGATGACCTGACGGGCCGTCGGGGTGGGGGTGCCGCACACGGCGGGGGTCGGGTGGAGGGCGCAGGCGAGGGCCAGCGCCGAGATGCCGGGGGAGGCGAGCGTGCCGGTCACCGTGGTGGACAGATGCCACATGGTGGCCGTCCGGATCAGTGTCGGCCGGGAGGGGACGGTCAGCTCCGAGCAGTGCGGGGCCAGGGCCTGGTGGACCGCGTCCACGACGACGGCGTGCTCGTGGAGGTCCTTCACGGACTCCAGCAGTGTGGCCGCACGGCGGACGTCCTCGGCGAGGTCGCTGCTGCGTGGGGTGGACCCGGCGAGCGGGTTGGCGACCACTTGCTGTCCTCGCCGGGAGACGAGCAGTTCGGGACTGGCACCGATGAGGGTGCGGCCGCCTCCGGCCGGCACCGCGAACGTGTACCCGAGGGGATCGCGACGGGCCAGCCGCTGGAGCATCGCCGGCAGGTCCAGCGGTTCGGAGGAGGTGAGTTCGAGGGTGCGGGCGAGCACCACCTTGCTGAACTCCCCACGCCACATGCGTTCCACGGCCGAGGCGACACCCGCTCCGTAGACCTCGGGCCCGGGCACCGGGTGTATCCGCCAGTCCGGCGAGCCGGACACCGCGACGGGGAGGGCGATCAGTGGGTCGGAGGCGAGCGGCGGAGCGGTGCGGACGGCTTCCGGTACGCCGAGTGCGGCCGGTGCCTCGTGGTCGAACGGGATGGCGCCGATGACCACGGGCGACTCCTGCCCGGCTGCGACGGCCTCGGCAAGGGTGGCGTCCACCCGCTCGTCCAGGGACCGCGCGTCATGGGGTACGGGGCGGGCCGCGCCGTGTGCCAGCAGGGTGCGGCCGGGAGTGGCGAGGAAGCGGTCACCCGGTCTGTAGGCGTCCAGCAGTGAGGTGGCCGCGCCTACGGCAGGGTGGGCCGGATCGGCCGGGGGCACGTGCGTGGCGACCTGGGATGCCGTCGACACAGGGACTCCATTCTCGGTGTTCCGTCAGTGGGGGAGTTGTACGGAAGAGCTGGGGCGCTTCAGCGCAGGGTCGCGCCGCCGTCGACGTACAGCTCCTGCATGGTGATGTGGCGGGCGCGGTCCGAGGCGAGGAACGCGACGGCGTCGGCGATGTCCTCGCGGGCGGCGATCCGGCCCAGCGGTATGCCCGTGCGGTAGGTCGTGCTGTCCCCGTCGATGACCCGCTGCTCGGCGCCGGAGTCGGTCCACAGGGCGCGTTGCATGGCCGTGTCGGTGGACCCGGGCGCGACGATGTTGCAGCGGACACCGCTGCGGGCGAGTTCGAGGCCCAGACACTTGGTGAACATGACGGCCGCCGCCTTCGACGCGGCGTAGGCCGCCATGCCGGTGCGGGGTATGCCGGCGGCGTTGGAACCGACGGTGACGACGGAGCCGTTGCCCCGCTCGGCCATCAGCGGTGCGACGGTCTGCGAGACGTTGAAGACGCCGCCGGTGTTCACCGCGAAGGTGTCCGACCAGTCCTGGGCGGAGAGTTCGGTGGCCGGACCGGTGCGCAGGATGCCGGCCACGTTCACGAGCACGTCCACGGGGCCGAGTTCGCGCTCGACTCGTGCCACGGTGCGCTCCACGGCCGGCCGTTCGGTGACGTCCATGACGTACGGCTCCAGACGTCCCGCCGAGCGAGCGTTCCCCTGCTTCTTCGTCTGCAGCCGGCCCCACTCCGCGGACAGGGCCTCGACACCGTCCAGTGTGCGATCGGTGGCAGCCACCCGGGCGCCGAGGGTGGCGAGCAGCGCGGCGACAGCCGCGCCGATGCCTTGCCCGGCACCGGTGACCAGGGCAGTACGGCCATCGAACTCACCATTTCTGCCCGGTATGTGCTCATACATGAGCAACCTCCTACGGGAATGTTAGGTAAGGGTAACCTAACCTACAGTCCATGATCGACGCGAGGGAGGGCGGTGGGGCGCACCCTTCTTTTCGCCGCGCCCGACCGGCCGGGCTGCGTGGTGATGTGACGTCCGGTCAGGTGGGGCGAGGTCGGGCCGCGCCGGTGCGCACATCGGGCCCACGTTCATCTGTCCGGCGCTCTTGAGTTAGGTTAGCCTTGCCTGGCTGTGAGTGGGAGAGGGGGAGCCAATGTGTGCGGTGCCACCGGGGCGGATGGCCGGGGTGCCCGCCACCCTGCCGTCTCCGGCCCGTCGCGCTCTTCGTGCCCGCGTGAGTCATGCGAGACGGCCGTGCCCAAGTGGCCGATGCTGCCGCTGACTTCTCCCGCTCATGCCTGACCGGGCGGGCGTGTACTCCGCCCCCGGCGTCGTGACCATCTTCGCCGACGCGTTCCGCGCGATCGGCGCCCTTCCCCGCAGGAGCCACCCGATGACCCAGACCCTGTCGCCCGAACGTCTCCGCGCCGACATAGCGGAGCTGCTCGACTGCGATCCCGCCGATATCGCGCCCGAGGAGAACCTGGTCGACCTCGGCCTGGACTCGATGCGGATCATGGTCCTGGTCGAGCGCTGGCGTGCCGCTGGAGCGGCCACGCTGGAGTTCCCCGATCTGGCCGAGAAGCCCGAACTGGGGCACTGGACGGCGCTGGTGGCGGGTGGCGCCGCATGAGCCGGGTCGACCACAGGCACCGGCACCTGGAGCGGATCGCGGAGGTCAGGGCGGGACTCCAGGCCGAGAAGGTGGGCTACCCGATCGGGATCCGGGCGACCGAGGTCGTACGCACCGCCATGGTCGGTTCCGGACTGCTACGGGTGACCCTGGGCGGGGCGGGCACCGAGGGTTTCGAGGCCCACGCACCCGACGAACACGTGAAGCTGATCTTCCCGGATCCGGACGGCACGCTACGGCTCCCCGAGCAGAACGGGGCGATGCTCCGCTGGCCGCGGCCGGCGCTCGTCTCGCGTGAGTACACCGTGCGCCGCTACGACCCGGTCGCGGGCGAGATCGATATCGACATCGCTCCGCACGACGGCGGACTCGCGTCCGACTGGGCGCACACCGCCGGGCCCGGCGACGTCATGCATATCGCGGGGCCGCCCGGCGGGTTGATCGTCCCGGACACCTATGACCGCTACCTGCTCGCGGGTGACATCACGGCCCTCCCCGCGATCGCGCGCCGGCTGGAGGAGCTGCCCAGGTCCGTGAAGGGCTGGGCCTTCATCGAAGTCGCCGACGCCACACAGGAGATCGAGCTGTCCGCCCCCGAGGGGGTCGAGGTGCGCTGGCTGCACCGCGGAGACCGGCCGGCGGGGACCGGCGACGCGCTGGAGCGGGCTGTGACCGCCGTGACCGTGCCCGAGAGTGAGCGGGCGTATGTGTGGGTCGCGGGCGAGGCGGGGCAGATCAAGCCGTTGCGCCGCTGGGTCCGCGACGAACTGCGGCTGGAGCGGGCCGATCACGACATCACCGGCTACTGGAAGCGCGGCGTCGCCGATTTCGACGAGGACGACCACTGACCGGACCGGGCCGGGGCGCCGACCTGGGTTGTCCTGTCGAAAGATCATCAACTAAGGTAAGCCTTACCTAAGCAATGAGGAGCTCCAGATGTCCATACGCAGATCGTTCGGCCTGGTCGGCGCCGTGTCGCTGGCCCTGGTCCTGGCCGGATGCGGCGGGTCGTCGTCCGATGACGGGGCGGACGCCTCGGGGAAGGGCAAGACCCGGGTGTTCACCGCGGACAACGGAAAGATCACCATTCCCGCCGACCCGAAGCGTGTGGTGGCCACCGGTTACGCCGTGCCCGTCATGATCGAGGCCGACGCGCCGCTCGTGGGGATCTCGTCGTGGCAGCGCGGCGAGCCGATGATGACCAAGGACGACCTGGCCACGTACAAGAAGCTCCCCAAGGTGGCGGGCGAGCAGGCGGCCGAGACCAACTACGAGGCCGTCGCCGAGGCCGAGCCGGACCTGATCGTCATCGGTGTACCCGCCCCCGTTCTCGGCGACATCGACATCAAGCGGCTGGAGTCGATCGCCCCGGTCGTGGCGATCGGCCCGACCGTGCCGTCCGCATGGCGCGAGTTGTCCCGCAAGCAGGCCGACGCGGCGGGCGCGCTCACGAAGTTCGCCGCCGCGAAGAAGACCTACGAGGCCAAGGCCGCCGAGCTGGCCAAGAAGTACAAGGACGTGCTGCCCCAGCTCGAGCTGGGCCACGTCGGCGCGTACGGTGACGCCGCCAAGGGCACCTTCCAGCGCGAGTTCGACGGTTCGTGGGGACCCAACATCGCCAACGACATCGGCGCGAAGTACTACGGCAAGGTCAAGAAGTCCGGCTCCGGATCGGCCTCCGTCAGTGAGTACCCGTCCATCGAGGAACTCCCGGACGCCTTCGGCAAGGCCGATGCGCTGACGTACTCGGTCAATGCCGACGGCAGCGTCCCCAAGCCCGTCCAGTACGTCCTTGACTCCAAGCTCTGGAAGAACCTGCCCGCCGTCAAGGCCGGGAAGACCTTCCCGCTCCGTTACACCGAGGCCGCCACCTACGGTGAGGCGCTGAAGACCCTGGACGCGATCGACGAGTCGCTCGCTCCGCTGCTGAAGCGGTGACGGTCGCGGACCGCGCGTCCCGGGCGGCGAAGACAGGGCGGGCCGTGCCGCAGGCCGGTCTGCTCGTCGGCGGACTGGTGCTGCTGGCGGCGGTCGCCGTCCTGAGTATGGGAGTCGGGGCCCGCCACGTACCGCCCACCGAGGTGGTGCGAGCACTGTTCGACTACCGGGGCACCGACGACCATGTGATCGTCCGGGACGTGCGGGCCCCGCGCGCGCTGCTCGCCATCGCGGTGGGTGCCGCACTCGCCGTGGCCGGTGCGCTCATCCAGACGCTGGCCCGCAACCCGCTGGCCGAGCCCGGCATCCTCGGGGTCACCGCGGGCGCCGGGTTCGCCGTCACGGTCGGCTCGGCGCTCGGTCTGGCCACCGGCCAGGCCGGCGAACTGGGCTTCTCGATCCTGGGCTCCGTGCTTGCGGCGTTGCTGGTCGCCGCGGTCGGCCGGCGCTCGCCGCTGCGCCTGGTGCTCACCGGTGTGGCGCTGACCGCGGTGCTGAGCGGCGTTGCGCTGGGCATGCGGCTGATGCTCCCGGACGTCTTCGACACCTACCGTTTCTGGTCGGTCGGATCGCTGGCGGGACGCGAACAGTCGCCACTGGCAGTGCCGTTGACCGCGATCGGGGTGTGCCTGTTCGGCGCCCTGCTGCTGAGCCGGGCGCTCAACGCGCTC
Organism: Streptomyces sp. NPDC058221; assembly: GCF_042882365.1. Classification (NCBI taxonomy): domain Bacteria; kingdom Bacillati; phylum Actinomycetota; class Actinomycetes; order Kitasatosporales; family Streptomycetaceae; genus Streptomyces; species Streptomyces sp. NPDC058221. The sequence goes on from NZ_JBHVWF010000013.1 coordinate 68,568, forward strand.
ACGCTCGGCGAGAGCGTCGCCCACACGCTGGGCGCGGGCGTGGGCCGGGTGCGGGTCGCGGCCCTGGTGCTGATCACCGTGCTCAGCGGGGCGGCGACAGCGGTGGCCGGGCCGATCCTCTTCGTCGGGCTGATCGTGCCGCACCTGGTGCGCAGGCCGGCGGCGGGCTCCGTGCCGTGGCTGATCCTCTACACGATGGTGCTGGGCCCGGTCCTGCTGCTGGTCGCCGACATGGGGTCCCGGGTGCTGCTGCCCACCGGCGAGGTGCCGGTGGCCGTGGTGACCGCGTTCCTCGGCGGACCGATGCTGATCTGGGCCGTCCGCCGCTACGGGGCGGGGTCGCTGTGAACGTGCTCGGACTGCGGGCCGAACGCCGCACGGTGCTGCTCGTCGCGGTGATGGTGACCCTGATGCTGGCCCTGGGCCTGCTCGGACTCTGCTACGGAGCGTCATGGTCCTCCCCGGGCAAGGTCTTTGCCGTGCTGAGCGGGACCGATCACTCCGTCGTGATCCGGGACTGGCGACTGCCACGGGTGCTGGCCGGACTCGTCTTCGGCGCCGCACTCGGCGTGGCGGGGGCGCTCTTCCAGAACCTCACCCGCAACCCCATGGGCAGCCCCGATGTCATCGGTCTCGACGCGGGCGCCTACACCGGGGCACTGGTGGCCCTCACCGTACTGTCCGGCACGTCCGCGCAACTGGCCGCAGGCTCGGTGCTCGGCGGGCTCCTCGTCGCGGCCGCGATCTACCTGCTGTCCATGCAACACGGCTTCTCCGGAATGCGGCTGGTCGTGATCGGCATCGCGGTCAACGCGATGGTGACCGCGATCAACTCATGGATCGTGCTGCGCGCCGACCTGGAGGTGGCCATCGCCGCCGTCGGCTGGAGCGCCGGATCGCTCAACGGAGTCGGCTGGTCCGACCTGACGATCCCGTTCACGGTGATCGCCGTACTGCTCGTCCTGATGACCACGCGGGCGCACGCCATGCATCAGGCGTCGCTCGGCGACGCCGTCGCAGTGACCACCGGAGTCGGGCTCGACCGGCTGCGCCTGCTGATGGTGCTGGTCGGCGTCGGCTGCACGGCCACGGTGACCGCGGTGGCCGGGCCGATCGCGTTCATCGCGCTGGCAGCCCCGCAGATCGGCCGCAGGCTCGCCGGCGCCGCCGGAGTGCCGTTGCTCCCCGCCGCACTGACCGGGGCGGTGCTCCTCCAGGGCGCCGACCTGATCGCCCAGATGCTGCTGGCGCCCGTCGCGCTGCCCGTCGGCGTGGTGAGCACCGCGATCGGCGGCTGCTATCTGATCTGGCTGCTGACCAAGGAGGTGAGGCGCGCGTGACCGCACGCCTGACGGCGCGGGAGATAACCCTGCGCTACGGAGACCGCGTCGTGTCCACACGGCTGAGCCTCGATGTCCCCGACGGTGCGTTCACCGCCATCGTGGGCCCCAACGCCTGTGGTAAATCAACCCTGTTGAGCGCGCTCGTCCGGCTGTTGCGCCCGGCCTCCGGTCAGGTGGAACTCGACGGCCGCGCGGTCGGCGCATACGGGACCAAGGCGCTGGCGAGAGAGCTCGGCTTTCTGCCGCAGGACCCCCTCGCGCCCGACGACATCAAGGTCAGGCAACTGGTGGCACGGGGACGGTACCCGCACCAGTCGATGCTGGCGCTGTGGTCGGCCGACGACGAGCGGGCCGTCACCGAGGCGATGGCCGCCGCCGGTGTCGGGGACCTGTCCGACCGGCCGGTTCAGGAGCTGTCCGGCGGACAGCGCCAGCGGGTGTGGATGGCCATGGTGCTCGCTCAGCAGACGTCCTACCTGCTGCTCGACGAGCCGACGTCGTTCCTGGACATCACCCACCAGTACCAGCTGCTCGGGTTGCTGGCCAGGCTGCGCAACGAGGGGCGCACGGTCGTCGCCGTCCTGCACGACATCAACCAGGCCTGCCGGTTCGCCGACCATCTGGTCGCGATGAAGGACGGCCGGGTGGTCGCCGAGGGCGACCCCGGGGACATCGTGGACGCCGCGCTGATCAAGGACGTGTTCGACCTGCCGAGCGTCATCGTCCCCGACCCGGTGACCGGCACGCCCATGGTCGTACCCACACTTCAAGGAGAGTAAGTTGAGTACCGCAAGCGCGCCCTCGGACGGCCTTCTCGCCCTGACCAGCGCCCAGTTGGGCATCTGGAACGCGCAGCGCCTGGAGCCGGACTCGCCGTACTACGTGGTCGGCGACGTGGTGGAGATATCCGGCAGCGAACCGGTCGACGCGGATGCGCTGGCCGAGGCGGTCCGGGCGACCACCGAGGAGGCCGAGAGCTTGCGGCTGCGGGTCCACGAGACCCAGGACGGGCCACGCCAGAGGGTCGGTACGGAGCCGGTCGAGCTGCCCGAGGTGGTCGACGTCAGCGGCGCCGCCGAACCGGCCGCCGCGGCCCAGGCGCTGGTCGACGCAGAGCGGGCCAGGGTGGCCGAGGCATGCCGGGGGATGACCGACCGGCCGCTGTACGCACGTACCGTCATCAGGCTGTCCGACCGCGAGGTCTGGTACACCCAGCTCGGTCACCACCTCGTCTTCGACGGCTACACCGCCGCGATGCTCGCCCGCCGAACCGCCGCCCACTACACCGCCCTGGTGCGCGGGACGGAGGTGCCGCGGTCGACGTTCGGCGGGTTCGCGGACCTCGTCGCCGCCGACCGGGCGTACCGGGAGAGCGACCGGTTCGCCGAGGACCGCGCGTACTGGGTCGACCGGTTCACCCCGCTGCCCGAACTCGGGGACGGCGCCGAGCCCGGCACCGTGGACGGTCTGCCCGACCGCACCCTGACCGCGCGTGCCGTGATCACGCCCGACGAGACGGCGAGTCTGCGCGCGTTCGCCGGCCGGGAGGGCGTCGCCTGGGGCGAGGCGCTGATCGCCTGCTACGCCGCCTTCCTGCACCGGATGCTGGGGCGCACCGACGTGGTCTTCGCACTGCCGCTGATGTGCCGGGCCGGCTCGACCGAGCTGCGTACCCCCGCCATGGCGGTCAATGTGCTGCCGCTGCGGGTGGCGGTGCGCGGCGGGGACGGGCTCGGGGAGCTGAGCCGGCGAGTCGCCTCCGCCATGCGCGAGATGCGTGACCACCAGCGCTACCGGGGCGAGGATCTGCCCCGTGACCTCCAAGTGCCCGGCGCGGGCGCACTGTTGCACGGTCGCGGGATCAACCTCAAGGCGTTCGACCTGGCGATCGACTTCGCCGGGGCCGGCGGAGTGATGCGCAACGTCGCGGGCGGTCCGCCGGAGGACATGGGCCTGAGCGTGCTGCCGACCCGCGACGGCGGGCTGCTGCTCGGCTTCGAGGTCGACGCCCGGTCCAGGGACCAGGCAGCCGTCGACGGTCTGCTGTCCGGGCTCCGGGCCCTGCTGGCCGGGCTGACCGACGGCCTGCCCGTCGGCCGGATCGCCCTGACCGAGGACCTGGACGGCACGCTGGAGCCCTGGCGCCCCGCCGCACTGCCCGGCACACCGGTGGACGTACCGGCCGCGTTCGACGCGATGACCGCCGCCGGCCCCGGTCGTACGGCCCTGGTCTGCGGTGACCACCGGCTGTCCGCCGCCGGCCTGGCGGACCGGGTGCACCGGCTGGCCCGCGCCCTGCGGGCCCGTGGAATCGGGCCCGACGACGTCGTGGCGCTGGCGCTGCCGCGCTCGGCCGACTCCGTGGCCGCCCTGCTGGCCGTGCTGGACGCCGGCGCCGCGTTCCTCCCCCTGGATGCCGCGCACCCGCCCGAGCGGCTGCGCGAGCTGATCGACGACACCCGTCCCGCCCTGGTGCTGACCACCGGCGCGGTCGACGGACTGCCGTGGGAAACCCTGCTCGGCGAGGCCGCCGACCTGTCCGGCGCGCCCCTGACGGCCGGTGAACTGGCCGCGCCCCGGCACCCCGAGCACCTCGCCTACGTCATCCACACCTCCGGATCGACCGGACGCCCCAAGGGCGTACTCGGCCGGAGCGGCGGCCTGGCCGCGCTCCTGCACCACCAGCGGGCGACCGTCATCGCCGAGGCCGAGCAGGCCGCGGGCCGGCAACTGCGCGTCGCGCACACCTACTCGTTCGCCTTCGACTCCGCCTTCGACCACCTGGTGTGGCTGCTGTGCGGACACGAACTGCACGTCTACGACACCGAGACCGCACGTGACGCCGACGCCCTGCTCGCCGCGTACGCCCGCGACGGCATCGACATCGTGGACACCACGCCGTCGATGGCCGCACCGCTGATCGACGCCGGGCTGCTGGACCTGCGGCCGGCCCTGCTCGTCCTCGGCGGGGAGGCCACCCCGCCCGCGCTGTGGCAGTGGATCGCCGGGTCCGGGATCACCGCACGCAACATCTACGGGCCGACCGAGGCGACCGTGGACAGCACCACCGCGCGGATCGAGGGCGACGAGCCGACGATCGGCCACCCGCTCGCGGGCACCCGGATCTATGTGCTCGACAGCGCCCTCCAGCCCGTGCCGCACGGCACGGCGGGCGAGCTCTACCTGGCCGGCCCGCATCTGGCCCGCGGCTACCTCGGCCTGCCGGGGGCGACCGCAGAACGCTTCGTCGCCGACCCGTTCGGCGCACCCGGCGAGCGGATGTACCGCACCGGCGACCTGGCCCGCTGGGTGCCGGGCCGGGGCCTGGAGTACCGGGGCCGCGGCGACGGACAGGTCAAGATCCGCGGCCACCGGGTGGAGACCGGCGAGGTCGAGGCGGCCCTCGCCGCCGTGCCCGGGGTCACCGCCGCTGCCGCCGGGGTCCGTGCGTCCCGTCTTGTCGGATACATCGCGTCCGCCTCGGTCACCGGGGACCAGGCCCGTGCCCAGCTGGCCGAGCGGCTTCCCGAGCACATGGTGCCCGCTGCGGTCGTGGTGCTGGACAGGCTGCCGGTCACACCCAACGGCAAGCTCGACCGCGCCGCCCTGCCCGCGCCCACGCTGCCCGGCGGCATCGGCCGGGAGCCGGGCACCGACCGGGAGCGGCTGCTGTGCGCGGTCCTCGCCGAGGTGCTCGAAGTCGAACGGGTCGGTGTCGACGACGACTTCTTCGCCCTCGGCGGTGACAGCATCACCGCGATCACCGTCAGCAGCAGGCTGCGGGCGGCCGGCCTCGCGCTGCGTCCCAGGGACCTGCTGGCCCGCCGCAGCTTCGCCGCCCTGGCAGCCTCCGCCGAACTGCTCCAGGAAGCCCCCGAGGCGGTCGACGACCCGACCGGCCCCGTGCCCGCGCCCCCCATCGTGCGCGGCCTCCTCGACCCCCACCCGGACGTCGACGTGGTCGCCGGATACGCGCAGTGGACCGCCCTGCGTGTCGGCGAACTCGCCCACGACGACCTGGTCACGGGCGTACGGACGGTGCTCGACCACCATGACGCGCTGCGGCTGCGGGTGGCCGACGGCCTGGAGGTACTGCCCCGCGGCACCGTTGCGGCCGTCGTGTCCGAGGTGCACGGCGAGGACGTGACGGCCCTGGCCGAGCGGCTGGCGGGAGAACTCGACCCGCGCTCCGGCGACCTGCTGCGGGTGGCGCTGCTCCGCACCGGCGACGGCACACCGGACCGGCTGGTCGTCGTCGTGCACCACCTCGCGATGGACGGCGTCTCCTGGCGCATCCTGCTGCCCGACCTGCACACCGCCTGCACCGGCGGCACACCCGCCCCGGTCGGCGCGTCCTGGCGGCGGCACGCCGCGCTCCTCGCCGAGCAGGGAAAATCCGGCGCACGCCGCGGTGAACTCGACTACTGGCGGGCCGCATCGGCCTCCGCGTCCCGGCTCGGCGCCCGGCCGCTGGACCAGAGGCGCGACACCGTCTCGACCGCCCACCGGTCGGTCACCGTCGCCTCGGCCGAGGCCACCGAAGCGCTGCTGACCACGCTGCCCGCGGCGTACCGCGCCGGTGTCGACGAGGTACTGCTGGCCGCGCTCGTCCTCGCCCTGCGCGGCTGGGGCCTGACGGGCGACGCGGTGACCGTCTCGATGGAGGGCCACGGCCGCGAACACCTCGACCTGTCCCGCACCATCGGCTGGTTCACCAGCGAGTACCCGGTACGCGTTCCCGCGTCCGACGACGTGGGGCAGGCGCTGCGCGCCGCCAAGGAGGCCCGCCGCGGCGTCCCCGACAGCGGGATCGGCTACGGCGTGCTGCGCCACCTCGACCCGGAGGCCGGTGCCGAACTCGCCGCCACCCCGCCGCCGGACGTGCTGCTCAACTACCTCGGCCGGTTCGCCCCGTTGCCCGGAACGGGCTGGCGCCTGCCGGAGCGTGACGCGTTCTCCGTGACCGAGCCCGCCGCCAAGGCCCTGGAACAGGTGCTCGCCCTCAACTGCTTCGTCCACGAGGAGGGCACGCCCCGGCTCGCCGTCGAGTGGACCGCCGCCACCGAAGTGCTCGGCACCGAGGCGCTGACGGCCTTGCAAGAGGCCTGGGCTGCCGCCCTCGACGCGCTGGCCGCACACGCACTCCACACCCCGGGCGGGCTCACCCCTTCCGACCTGCCACTGGTCGACCTCGACCAGTCCGCCATCGATGCACTGGAGCGCACCGGACGCATCGCCGACGTCCTGCCCGCCACCCCGCTGCAGGTCGGTCTCTCCTTCCACACCCTGGTCCGCGACGACCAGGACACCGACGTCTACGTCGTCCAGGCCGTGACCACCCTGGCCGGCGAGCTGGAGCCGGACCGGATGGCCGAGGCCGCCCGCGAACTGCTGCGGCGCCACCCCGCCCTGCGGGTGTACCTGGGCACCGCAGGGGACGACGTGGTGCAGGTGATCCCCGCCGACGTCACCCTGGACTGGCGGCAGGACGACCGGTTCCCCGAAGCGGCCCGAGCCGATCTGGAGCGCCCGTTCGACCCGGCCGGGCCGCCGCTGATCCGCTTCCTGCTGTCCCGCGTCGGCCCGGCCGAGCACAAGCTGGTGATCACCAACCACCACGCCCTGCTCGACGGCTGGTCGATGCCGCTGGTCGGCCGCACCCTGCTCGCCATCTACGCGGAGCTGAGCGGCGGCCCGGCCGCACCGGCCGCCCCGCCGCTCCCGGAGTACTTCCGCTGGCTGGCCGGCCGGGACCGGGACACGTCGCTCGCCGCCTGGCGGGACGCACTGGCCGGCGTCGACGACGCCACCCGGCTGGCACCCGCGAGCATCGAGACCGGCGCAGAACGGCCCGGTCGCGAGACCATCGGGCTCGGCCCCGAATTCAGCGACCGGCTGCGCGCGTTCGCCCGCGAACAGGGCGTCACCCTGACCACGGTCCTGCAGACGGCGTGGGGCCTGCTGCTCGGCCGGCTCACCGGGCGCCGCGACGTCGTGTTCGGCTGCCCGGTGTCCGGGAGGCCCGCCGAGGTCGACGGCGTCGAGTCGATGATCGGCCAGCTCGGCACCACCATTCCGGTACGCGTCCGGCACACCCAGGACGAGACCGTGCTCGGCCTCATGGCCCGGGTGCACGCCGAGAGCGTCGTCCTGGCCGAGCACCACCATGTCGGACTGCCCGAGATCCAGCGGGCCGTGGGCGTCGGCGAGCTCTTCGACACGATGCTCGTCATGGAGAACTTCCCGCTCTCCAGCCGCAAGCGCACCCCGCTCACCCCCGGCCTCGACCTGGCCGGGGTGGACATCACCGACGCCACGCACTACGCCCTGACCGTCATCGTGATCCCGGACGACGAGATCACCATCGGCCTCGGCTACCAGCCGCGTGCCTTCACCGCCTCGACCGTGCGCGACTACGGCCGCTGGCTGCACAACCTCCTGCGGGAGATCGTCGACGACCCGGCCCGGCCCGCGCTCCGGCTGCCCGCCCTCGACGCCGACGAGCGGGCGCTGATGCTGCGCACCGGAACCGACGTCGTACCCGCCAGGGACCGCGGCCACTGGCTGGACGAGTTCGCCGCCTGGGTACGCCGCAAGCCCGGCGCCGAGGCACTGGTCTGCCGCGACCGCAGCCTCAGCTACGACGAACTGGACCGGCAGGCCAACCAACTGGCCCATGCGCTCATCGAACGCGGGGTGCGGCCCCAGGACCCGGTCGCGGTCCTGCTCGGACGCGACGTCGAGATGACCGTGGCACTGTTCGGAGTGGCCAAGGCCGGCGCGGTGTACGTACCGATGGACACGAGCTACCCGCGCGAGCGGCTGGCCTACATGTTCGACGACATCGCCCCGGCCGCCGCCGTGACGACCGGCGCCGAACTGCCCGTCGACCGCGACATCCCGGTCCTGCGGCTGGACGACCCCGACACACTCGCGTCTGTCCCGGACACCGACCCGGCCGGGGCACGCACCAGGCTCACCGAGGATGCGCTCGCCTACGTCATCTACACCTCCGGAACCACCGGGCGCCCCAAGGGCGTCGGTGTGACCCACCGCGGCGTGCCCGACCTGATCGCGCTGCAGGAGGAGGTCGTCGGCGTCACCGAGCACGACCGGTACCTGCACTTCGCGTCGACCGGCTTCGACGTCGCGTTCTGGCAGACCATGGTCCCGCTGCTCTCCGGCGGCACCTCTGTGATCGCGCCCGAGGAGGTGCGCGTCCCCGGCGACGAACTGCTCGACTACATCACCGAGCACCGGGTCACCGGAGTGAACCTGCTCCCGTCGTTCCTGGCCGCGATGCCCGACGACCGCACGGTGGACCCCGACGTCTTCTTCGTCGTCGGAGCCGAACGCCTCGACCCCGAGCTGGCGCGACGCTGGGGCCAGTGCCGCCGGGCGCTCTTCAACGCCTACGGGCCGACCGAGGTCACGATCAACTCCGCGACCTGGCACTACGACCCGGACGATGCGGGACCGCTGCCCATCGGCCGCCCCGACCCCAACGTCCGCGCCTACGTCCTCGACGGCGGGCTCCAGCCCGTCGGCACCGGAGTCACCGGCGAGCTGTACCTCGGCGGACCGAGCCTGGCGCGCGGATACCTGGGCCGCCCCGGACTCACCGCCGGCACGTTCGTCGCCGACCCGTTCGGCCCGCCCGGCGAGCGGATGTACCGCACCGGCGACCTGGTGCGCTGGCGGCCGGACGGCCAGCTGGTCTTCCTCGGCCGAGCCGACCACCAGGTCAAGATCCGCGGCTTCCGCGTCGAGCTGGGCGAGATCGAGTCCACTCTGACCGGCCACCCCGACGTGCGCGCCTGCGCCGTCATCGTGCGTGGGGGCAGGCTCGTCGGCTACGTCATCCCGACCGACGACGCCCACCTCGACACCGCACAGGTGCGTGAGTACCTGGCCGGTGAACTGCCCGACCACATGGTGCCGACGGCGCTGGTGCCGATCGACCGGCTGCCGCTGAGCCCCAGCGGCAAGCTCGACTCCGCCGCGCTGCCGGCCCCCGAGACCGTCGCCGCCGCACGGCGCGAACCCGCCACCGGACAGGAGGCGGTACTGCTCGGCGTGTTCCGGGACATCCTCGGCAGCGACGACATCGGACCCGACGACAACTTCTTCGCCATCGGCGGGGACAGCATCGTGTCCCTGCAAGTGGTGTCACGGGCCCGGCGCCAGGGGCTCGGCCTGAGTGCGAAGGACGTCTTCGAGGGCGAGACCGTCGCGGGGATCGCGGCGCGCGCCGCCGCCCTCGACACCGCCGAGGCCCCCGCCACCGGGGACGCGCCGCTGACCCCGGTCATGCGGGACCTGCTGAGCCGCGCCGGGGAGGCCGCCGACGGATTCTGCCAGTGGGTGGAGGTCTGCGTCCCGCCGGGCGGCGACGAAACCGCCTGGCGGTCCGTGCTCGACGCACTCCTGGCCCGGCACGACGTACTGCGCGCCCGGCTGACCGGCGACACGCTGCACATCCCGCCGGCCGGCGCGGTGACCGGAGCCGACGTACTGACCCGCGTACGCGCGGACGGCGACCTGCGCGCCCCCTCGGACGCGGGGATTGCCGCGGCCCGCGAGTCCATGGACCCGCGCACCGGTCCGCTGCTGCGCGCGGTGTGGGTGGACGCCGGACCTGACCGGCCCGGCCGGCTCGTCCTGATCGCCCACCACCTGGTCGTCGACGGCGTCTCCTGGCGCGTCCTCCTGGACGACCTGGAGCACGCGCACTCCGGCGGAACGCTGACCCGGCACGGCCAGTCGTTCCTCGGCTGGGCGCGTTCGCTGCGCGACGCCGACCGGCGGGACGAACTGCCGCACTGGCAGCGGATGAACAGCACACCGGCCCTCACCCGCCCCCTCGACCCCGCCCGGGACACCGTGGCCACCGCCACGCACCACGAGATCCGGCTCGACACCGAATCGACCCGCGTCCTGATCACGACCCTGCCGGCCATCCACCGCACCACGCCGGACGCCGTACTGCTGACGGCGCTCGCGCAGGCGGTACGGGCCTGGCACGGGACGCCCGAGGTGCTGGTCGCGCTGGAGAGCCACGGCCGCCCGCGCGAGGTCGACCTCTCCCAGACCGTCGGCTGGTTCACGGCCATCCACCCCGTACGGCTCGACGCGGACGACGACGTGAAGGCGGTCAGGGAGCGGCTGCGCGCCCAGGGCGACGGCCTCGGGCACGGCATTCTCACCGCGGCCGGCCTGCTGGACCCGGTGCACCCGGAGATCGCCTGGAACTACCTCGGCCGCTACCCGGGCGCCCCCGAAACGGAGACGCCGTGGCAGGCGCCCCCGGACGCCGACCCGCTCGGGTCGAACGGCTCCGACGCCATGCCGCTGCCGTACAGCCTGATGGTCAACGCCCTGGTACGCGATGACGTGCTCGGGGTCCGGATCACCTGGCCGGCCGCGCTGTTCACCGCCTCGGAGGCCGAGGAGCTGGGGGAGAGCCTGCGGACCGCGCTTCTGCGCATCGCCGCCACCGCCGGGACCAGCGCGCTCGACGGCGACCGCCCGGTCGCCGGCATCCAGCCGCTGACCCCGCTGCAGGAGGTGATGCTGCGGCACTCGCGCACCGAGCGCCCCGACCCGTACACCGTGCAGTCGGCGTTCACCCTCGCGGGCCCGCTCGACATCGACGCCCTGCGCGCCGCGGGCGCCGGTCTGCTGGCCCGGCACCCGAACCTGGGCGCCGTGTTCCCCGCCGACCTGGCGGTGATCCCCGTATCGCCCGCGCCGGACTTCCGGGTGAGCGACGGGCCCGCCGACGAGGTACTGGCGGCCGACCTGGCCGAGCCCTTCGACCTCGCCCGCGGCCCGCTCCTGCGCCTGACCGTGATCCACCGAGGCCCTGAGCGCGCCGACCTCGTCATGACCAGCCATCACGTGCTCTCCGACGGCTGGTCGGCCCCGCGCATCCTCGCCGAACTGTTCGCCCTCTACACGGCGAACGTGCGTGGCGGCGCTCCGGATCTGCCCGCTCCCGTACCGTTCGCCGGCTACCTGAACTGGTGCGCCGAGCACGAGGCCGACCTCGGTGCGTGGGCGGCCGAGCTGGAGGGCCTGCCCGAGGGCGACTACCTGGGCGGCGGCGAACCCGGGCCCGCCCGGCAGGAACCCGAGGTCATCGATTTCGACGCCGCACTGGTGGCCGGCCTCACCGCCCTCGCCGCCCGGCGCGGACTGACCCTGAACACACTCGTGCAGGGCGCCTGGTCGGTGCTGCTCGCACGGCGCTCCGGTCACCGGGACGTCTGCTTCGGCGCCATGGTGTCCTCCCGCCCCCCGGAGCTGGCGGGCGTCGAGGAAATCATCGGTCTGCTGGCCAACACCGTGCCCGTACGCGCACGGCTCACCGGCACACTTGCCGAGACACTCGTCCGACTCCAGTCAGGCCAGCGGGCCTTGATCGAGCATCACCACGTCGCCCTGTCCGACCTGGAACGGCTGACGGGGCGGCGCAGGCTCTTCGACAGCCTGGTGGTGTTCGAGAACTACCCGGTCGACCCGGACCGCCTCCGCGAACCCGCCCCGGGGCTCACGGTCGTCACAACCCGCTTCCGTGAGGCGACCCACCACCCGGTGACCCTGACCGTCATGCCGGACGGCGACGGCTGGACCGGTGTGTTCGCCCACCGGGCCGGCACGGACGCCGACGGACTCGCCGACGAACTGCTCGATCTCCTGCGCACCCTGGACAAGCACCTGGACAACGACGTGAGCGACCTCCTGGCGGGCCGATGAGCGAGCACGCCGCACCACCGGAGGAGCGGGTCGACCGACAACTGCTGCGGACCGCGTTCATCCTGGTGCTGGGCACCTTCATGGCCACGCTGGACGCCACGATCGTCAGCGTCGGCATCGACCGCCTGACCGACGAGTTCGACGTGTCCGTCGCCGAAATCCAGTGGGTCACCACCGCCTACCTGCTGGCCGTCGTCGCCGCCGTACCCGCGTCCGGCTGGCTGGCGGACCGGTTCGGCGGCCGCCGGACGTGGCTTGCCGCCGTGGGCGTCTTCCTGCTCGGCTCGGTGCTGTGCGCGTCGGCCTGGTCGGTGACCAGCCTGATCGTGTTCCGGGTGATCCAGGGCCTCGGCGGCGGGCTGCTGCCCGCGACGGGTCAGGCCCTGCTGGCCCGCGTCGCGGGACCCGGCCGCACCGGCCGGGTGATCAGCGTCGTCGCGGTCGTCCCGCTGCTGTCACCGGTCTTCGGCCCGCTGGCCGGGGGCTCCATCCTCTCCGTGGCGCCCTGGCCGTGGCTGTTCCTGGTCAACCTGCCGATCGGCGTGGTGGCCGTGCTGCTCGCCCGCCGCTACGTGCCCGTGGTGCCTCCGTCGAACCGGCGGACGCCGTTCGACCTGCGGGGAGCCCTGCTGCTCTCACCCGGCCTGGCCGTGCTCGTGTTCGGCCTGACCGAGGTCGCCCACGGCCGCACCGTCCCGGCCACGGCAGGCGTCGCCGTGGGACTGGCGATGCTGACCGGCTTCACCGTGCACGGCCTGCGGACCCGCGGCACACCGCTGGTCGACCCCAGGCTGTTCACCCGGCCCCCCTTCGGCGCCGCCGCACTCTCCCTTCTCGTCCTGGGCGCCTCGGTCTTCGGCACGATGTTCCTGCTGCCGCTCTACTTCCAGACCGGCCGCGGCATGTCCGCCTGGGAGGCGGGCCTGCTGCTCGCCCCCCAGGGGCTGGGCGCGGCGGCCGGATCGGTACTGGTCAACCGCACCATCAACAAGGTCCCCCCGCGCACCCTGGTGATCACCGGCATCACCCTGATCCTCGCGGGCACGGCCCCGTTCACCCAACTCGGCCACGGAATCCCGGACGCCGTGATCGTCTCGGCGCTGGCGGTCCGCGGCTTCGGCATGGCGATGGTCGGCGCGCCCGTGATGAACATCGTCTACAGCCGCATCGACCCCGAGCACCTGCCGCGTGCGTCGGGCGCGCTCAACCTGCTCAACACGGTGGGCGGTTCGGTCGGCACCGCGGCCCTCGCCGTGGTTCTGCAGAACCGTCTGTCCGCCCACGGCCCGGACGTCTCCACGGCCTTCGGCGACACGTTCTGGTGGGTCCTCGGCTTCTGCCTGTTCGCTGCCGCAGGGGCCACGAGACTGCCGCGGACGCGGGCCAAGGGGGCTTGATACGCCGGCAGCCGCCGGACGGCAGCAGCGCCTGTATCCCGGCCGCTTTCTCCATCGCACCGCGTTGTTTCAACCCGCCTCGCTCTCGCGGCTGCCCCCGCGTCTCACCTGCGTTCCCGTGTGCGGATCCGGCCAACCGGTCACTTTGCGTCATCATGTGGTGACCGGGCGGCGCGGCGGGGCGAGTTGCGGATACAACAGGGGGTCGGAACAGGACCGAGGATGATCCGGGGGCGGGCGGAATGCTGACGATCAACGTAGGAGTGCTGCTCGCCGTCATCGTTTTCCTGCGGTTGCGTCGCCGCACCGAGGCCCGCAGCCGAAGCGATGAGAAGTTCACCGTGATCATCGTGCTCGCGCTGGGCATCGTCATCGCACCGACCCCGGTCGGCGAAGGAATCCTCGACTTCCTGAGCCGGCTCGCCTCCGGCATCACCGACTCCAGCCGCTGACACCCCCGGAGCCGCCCGATGGCCACCCGTCGCCCGCAACGCCGACGTCCCGCACCCCGACGTCCCGCACCCCGGCGCAACGTACGCCGCACCACGTCGCGCCGGCGTACCTCGCGCCGGCAGCGGCAGCGCGACACCCAAACGGTCCGGCTCGGCATGGGTGTTCTGGCGGCCGCGGTGGCGTGGGCAATGATCTCGTGGCTCGTGAACAACTGGTGGGCCCTGGTCGTTCTGGGGGCCGTCGCGGCGGTGGGCGGGGCGTGGTGGGTCCACCGCCGCCAACAGCGGCAGGTCTGGGAACGGGTGCAACAGCAGGCCCTGCGCTACGGGCTGCCTCAGCTGGACGCCTTGCACCACCGGGAGTTCGAGTACTCGGTGCGCGATCTCATGCGCCGCGACGGATGTACCGACGCCCGCCAGATCGGCGGGGCCGGCGACAACGGCGCGGACGTCCTGGCCACCGATCCTCTCGGCCGGTCCTGGGTGATCCAGTGCAAGCACCGCAAGGACGGTGACCGGGGCTCGGCGGTCGGCACCCCTGACCTCCAGCGGGTCAACGGCACCGCCCGCCAGCTCTACGGGGCGGACATCGTCCTGGTCGTCACCAACGGCCGCTTCTCCACCCGCTGCGCACCGCTCGCCGCGCAACTGCACATGCACCTGGTTGACCGGCGGACCCTCGCGGCCTGGGCGGGCGGCGGACGTCCCCTGTGGGAGTTGCTGCCCAAGATCCCCCCGCCCCGTAAAGGCCAGTAGCCGGATGCGGCATGGCCGATGTGCAGACGCTCGCCATAACCCCGTCGGAGTGGAGCCATCGGTACACCGGCTGCTGCCGGCCGCTGCCGATGATGACTGCAACACCGGTTCCTGTTCGGTCCTCCGCGGGTCAGCCGCGGATCTCGCTGGTTTCGCGGGTGAACCGACGGTGGCCGATCAGCCTGTAGGCCACTCGGGCCGGGACCGGCAGGACCTTCATGAACCTTCGCCGTTCCGCGTCTTCGGTTTCCTCGGTGATGTGCCCGAGGATGACCAGCCGCCGTGTGAGGGGGATCGCGCTCATGCCGTGCTTGCCGAGTGCGTCCCATTCGCTCTGCGTCAGTGTGACGGAGACGATCGGCAGTATTTCCTGCTCCTCCTCGGCCAGGTGCTCGATCAGTGTCGGCATCATGGCGTCGATGTGGGCGGCCATCCGCTCGCCGGTGGCAGCGTCCGCGCCCGCCGTCCAGGCCGGCAACTCAGAGGCGATGGCCGAGACGGCGTCGTCGACCTGCGTGTGCTGAGCATCCATCCGGTCCATCAGTTCCGGATCGAGGGCTGCCCGCTCACGCAGCAGCGGAAAGAGCAGCTCGTCCTCGCCGGTGTGGTGTGTGTGGAGGAAAGTCAGCATCTCCCGGGCATGCGCACCGATGACCTTGGACCGGGCACGGTCACCGGCCGCGGCGCGGAACAACCGCGGAAGCTGACCGAACTCGCGCCGCAGGACACGGTGTATCAGCACCATCTCATGGGTGTCGACGCCGGTCCCGGGAGCATTCACCGCGACTCCTCGACGGCCGCGGCGTTCCGGACGGCTTCACGCGCCGTGATCGCCGGTCGGCCGATGAGCCTGGCCAGGTCGTCCCTGTCGGTGAAAAGCTCTCCGCGGGCCAGCCCGGCATCGGCATCAGCCACCGCGGCGGCCATCTCCGGAGGCAGCCCGGCATCCGTCAAAGTCGCGGTGTAGTCGGCCACCGGCATGTCCCGGTAGGCGATGTGTGTGCCCAGGACATCGCTGAACGTGGCGGCGAGTTCGGTCAGGGTGAACGGTGTTCCGCCGAGTTCGTAGGTCCTGCCGAGGTGTCCGTCCTGCGTCAGCACCGCGGCTGCGGCTGCCGCCAGGTCATGTCGGCCGGCAGCACTGACACGCCCGTCGTGCGCACTGCCCAGCAGCGCCTGGTACCGGGTGATCATCGGGAGCTGGTCGGTGTAGTTCTCCAGATACCATCCGTTACGCAGAATGACGAACGGCGACCCGCTGTCACGCAGGTACTCCTCGGTGCGGCGATGCCCGTCAGCGAGCGTCATCTGGGCGGTCGAGGCATTCAGGATGCTGGTGTACACGATGCGGGAGACCCCCGCCCGGCGTGCCGCGTCAATGGCGTTGCGGGCGTTGTCGAACCGCTCACCCACCGTCGTCGTGGAAACCAGCACCATCGCGGCGGCGCCCGCGAAAGCGTCATCGAGGGTGCTGGGGTCGGCGAAGTCCGCACGCCGCACGGTGACCCCGTTCTGTGCGAGGTCGGCGAGCTTGCCGGTGTCCCGGCCGGTGGCCACGATCTGCTCCGGTGGCATTCCTGCGGCGAGCAGCTGATCGGCGATGAGCCGGCCGAGGTGACCTGTGGCTCCGGTGATGACAGTGGACATGGTATTTCCCTTCGACAAGTGTTCGGTGTGAGTTCATTGCGGCGTGGGTGAATCGCCGGTGCCGCGTGATGAGCGGCCGACCCGCTCCGTCAGACGGCACCGGGCCCGGCCCGCCGGCGGCCGACCCGGCCGGCTCCGACGCACAGAGTCCTGGCGTCGCGGGCAAGCGCGATGAGCCGGTGTGTCACTTCCAGCCGCCGTCGGCTTCGATGGTGGTGCCGGTGATGAAGGACGCGTCCTGGGAGAGCAGAAACGCGACCACGGTGGCGATTTCGTCAGGTTGGGCCAACCGGCCGAGTGCGCTCATGGAGCGCATGAGCGCGGGGAACGGCACGTCGGCGAGGGCGGGGTGGACGTAGTTGGGGGCATAGCCGGCCATGCGGGTGGCGGTGGCTCCTGGGGCGATCGCGCTGATGCTGATGTTCCGCTCGGCCAGCTCGGGAGCGAGACTGCGCACCATGGCCGGAATGGTGGCCTTGCTTGCCGCGTACAGCGCGTGCTGACAGACTGACAGGCGCACACTGACCGAGGAGCTGAGCACGATCCGGCCGCCGTCGGTCATCGCGGCTGCCGCCGCCTGGGTGGCGAACAGCTGCCCGGCCACGTTGGTCTGGAAGACGTGGTCGAAGTCGGCCTGAGTGATGGTTTCCAGCGCTCCGAAGTGCTCGACCCCGGCGTTGCCGACCAGCAGGTCCAGGCCGCCGAACTCGGACACCACTGCGCCGACCAGCTCGTGGGTCTGCGCCCTGTCACCGATATCGGCCGGGAAGGCCGAGGCGGCACACCCGCTGTCACGGAGTTCGCCGACGAGCGCCTCGGCCGCCTCCCTGTCGGATCGATAGTTGACCGCGACCGTGGCTCCTTGGGCGGCGAGCCGCCGCACGATCGCGGCACCGATTCCGCTGCTTCCCCCGGTGACCAGGGCCCGCTTGCCTGCCAGGCGTGACGTGGATGTCATCGCGCTACCTGCGTTCTCTCTGTCTTCTCCGGATGTGAGCAGTCCTTGGGTCGCACGGCACGTCCTCTCATCGCCGCCCTCCGTATTAGTCAGGAACATTGACTACTGTAGGCATGTGGCAACGCCAACGGCAACAGCGGTCGGCGGGAGATCGCGGAGGGGCTGCCGGTGCGTGCGGAACGCGGCGAGCGCGGTGCCGCGCCCGCGCCGACGCGGCCGGGGCCGGCGGGGCCCGGCCGCGTCGGCGTTCCCGTAGGGTGTGAACCTCGTGGGATCAGGTGGGCGACGGAGTCGAGAGCGGCATGGATGACGAGCAGCGGGTTGATCTAGGGGTGTCGCTGTTCATCCCCTACCGGTACACGGAGGACCGGATGTTCCGGGCCCTGCAGGATGCCGGGTTCGACGACTGGACCCTCGCCCAGTGCCGGGTGTTCCAGCGCGTCGCGCCGGACGGGTCGCGCCTCACGGACCTTGCTGACCAGGCACAAATGAGCAAACAGAGCGCCGGCGTGCTGGTCGACCAGCTGGAACGCCTCGGCTATGTGCGCCGGGTCCCCGATCCTACGGACGGCCGCGCCCGGTTGATCGTGATCGAGGAGCGCGGCAGGCGGGCGGTCGAGGTGGCCTCGGCGACACTCGACGAGATCCTCTCGGAGTGGAAGGCCTACCTGGGCACCCGCAACTTCACGTTGTTGCACCAGATCCTGGATCAGCTCCGCGAGATCACTGACCCTTACGCGCGGTAGGCCTCGCCGCGCCGAGCCATCTGTTCCCGATTCCCGTTCACCCTGAGCCGTCTGGGCAGTCGGCGGGCTTCATCCTCGCCCTTATGGTCAGGCACATTGACCATATTCGTCAGTAACCCTGAGATTATGAGCGGCAGCCGGTCGGGCACGGCGGGTCCCGGCTCGGTGCGTGGGCGGATACCGCAGGCACCGTCGGCGCGCCGACGGCGTCAAAAGTCCGCGCTCGACGAGCCCGGCATCATCGCGGTGGGCGGTGGTCCACTGGCCGGGCGTGCGCCCTACCCGCGATCCGCCGCGCCGTAGCGCAGCCCGTCGTACAGGATCGTGGCGATGCGTACCGCGTCGTCCCGCCAGCCGACGGCACGCAGCCCGCAGATGCCGCCGAGGGCGCGCAGGACGATCCTTCCGTCGACGCCCCCGCGGACCAGGCCGGCGGCAACGCCCGCGTCGAGCAGCTCGTCCAGGGCGTGGGCCATCTCGGCGCGCGTGTCGTCAAAGACCGGGGAGTCGGTCGCCATGATGCTCTCCAGCACCTCACCCATCCCTCTGCCCACTGCCGCGTGTTCCACGAGGAGCAGCAGGAAGGCGCGCAGGGCTTCGTCCGGAGCGTGTTGGGCGAGGAGCCGGGCCGGAGCCGCGCAGAGCTCGGTCACCTCCTGGCGGTACACCTCCGCGACGAGCGCTTCGCGCGTTTCGAAGTGGCGGTACAGGGTGCCGACGGCCACGCCGGCCCTGCGCGCGATCTCCTCCACGTGGGCATCGTCGTCGGCGAGGAAGGCCTCACGCGCCGCAGTCAGGAGTGCTTCGCGGTTGCGGCGGGCATCGGCGCGCAGCGGACGTGATGACGGCAACGGTCCTCCATAAGGTGAGTCCGACTCCGTTTATGTGTACAGTTTCCGGAGTCAGGTTCACTTTACCGAAGGAGTACGTCCGTGACGATCGACGACGAGGGGCTCGCCGGGCTGCGTGTGCTGGTGACCGGCGGCAGCCGTGGGCTGGGGGAGGCGACCGCGCGTCGCTTCGCCGCAGCCGGCGCCACCGTACTGACGGCCTCACGGACCGCGCCCCCGGACGATTTGCCCGCCACGTTCGTTCCCGCCGACCTGCGCTCCGCAGAGGGTGCGGCGGAACTGGGGCGGCGCGTGCTGGACAGCGTCGGGGGCATCGACGTGCTGGTCAACAACGCGGGAGCGGCGACCGGGCCGGTGCCGACACTGGAGCGGTCCGACGCGTCCTGGCTCGCCGATCTGGAGATGAACCTGCTCGGTGCGGTGCGTCTCGACCGGGCCCTGGTGCCCGGGATGGTCGAGCGTGGCTCCGGTGTCGTGGTGCACGTCTCCTCCATCGCCAGTCACCTTCCTCAGCCGGGTGAGGCGTCGTACGCCGCGGCGAAGGCGGCGCTCAACGCCTACAGCCGCGAGCTGGCGACGGCGGTGGGGGAGCACGGCGTGCGCGTGGTGTGCGTGCTGCCGGGCTTCGTCGTCACGGAGGGGGCTGTCAGCCATCTTCAGCAGATGGCCGACAGCCAGGGCGTCGGCATCGAATCCGTCGAGCAGCAGCTCGTCGACCACCTGAAGGTGCCGATGGGGCGCCCCGGCGAACCCGGAGACGTGGCGGAGATGATCGCGTTCCTCGCCTCCAGCCGTGCCAAATGGCTCACCGGTGCCCAGTTCCGGGTCGACGGCGGCATCATCCCCGTCGTCTGAGCCGCGGTCCCCGCACGAACACGAACCGAGGAGCGACACCATGAAGGTCAGCCTGACATCACTGGTTGTGGAGGCCGCGGACCTGGAGGGCGAGAGCGCGTTCTGGCGCCGCCTGCTCGGCGGCGCGGTCACCAGGACGGCGACGCACCATTTTCTGCAGCCCGACGGTTTCCCCGTGGTCGTCATCCAGTACGTACCGGACCATGTGCCGCCGCAGTGGCCCGACGGGCTCTCCCGGCAGATGCACTTCGACCTCGCTACGGATGACATGGAAGCGGCGGACGGGTCGGTGCTCGACGCCGGCGGCAGGCGGCTGCGACCGGCGGGTGAGGTGGCCGCCTCCGGCCGGCAGGGCTCCCGGGTGTACGCCAGCCCCGCCGGCCACCCCTTCTGCCTCCGCCCGGCCTGACTGTCCGCGGAGGCGCGGGGGTGAGGCGGAAGCCGGCGTCCCGTACCGGACCAGGGGTTGGCCGCGGAGCCGCCGGCAACATTGAGTAAGTCTTTGCCCGTGGCCGGAATGTGCCGCTCCGCCTCTCTGCCGCCCCGGCCCGGGCGGGTGGATGCGGCGCAGTCCGTGGTGACGCCGTCCCGCGCGGTGCGGCGGGCGGCCGAAAGTGTGCGGGTGGTGGCCTTCGCCGTGTTACGGCCACGTTGACCGTATGCAATGGCGGGCCGCACTCTCGTTACGTAACTGGTGAGTACATCTAGTTCGGCCGGGAGTGGCGCAGCCCTCGAATGCGCTGTTCAGGCGGGTTTTCCGGACCCCGGCCGACGACAGTACGCAGGAGGTAGCGCATGTGTGGCATCACCGGCTGGGTCTCCTTCGAACGTGACTTGCACAGCGCGTCCGCGACCGTGGACGCGATGACGGAGACGATGTCCTGCCGCGGCCCCGACGACCGCGGCACCTGGATCAACGGTCCGGCCGCGCTCGGGCACCGTCGACTGGCCATCATCGATCTGCCCGGCGGGCGCCAGCCGATGACGGCGGACACTCCGCAGGGAACGGTCGCACTCGTCTACTCGGGGGAGACGTACAACTTCACCGAGCTGCGCCGCGAACTGACCGGACGCGGGCACCGGTTCACCACGGACTCCGACACCGAGGTCGTGCTGCACGGGTATCTGGAGTGGGGTGAGGCGGTCGCCGAGCGGCTCAACGGGATGTACGCGTTCGCCGTGTGGGACGGGCGCCACGACAAACTCGTCATGATCCGCGACCGGATGGGCATCAAGCCCTTCTACTACTACGAGACCCCCGACGGCGTCCTGTTCGGCTCCGAACCCAAGGCGATCCTCGCCAACCCTCTGGCCCGTGCCCGCGTCGGACTCGACGGACTGCGCGAGCTCTTCGCCTTCGTCAAGACGCCCGGCCACGCCGTGTGGGAGGGGATGCGCGAGGTCGAGCCCGGCACAGTCGTCACGGTCGGCCGCAACGGACTGCGCCGGCACGTCTACTGGCAGCTTGAGACCCGTCCGCACACGGACAGCAAGGACGACTCCATCGCCCATGTGCGTACGCTCCTGGACGACATCGTGCGGCGCCAGCTGGTCTCGGACGTACCGCGCTGCACCCTGCTCTCCGGCGGACTCGACTCCTCCGCCATGACGGCGATCGCCGCCCGCCAGCTCGCCGAGAACGGTGAGACGGTGCGCAGCTTCGCCGTCGACTTCCTCGGGCAGGCGGACAACTTCGTCGCCGACGAGCTGCGCACCACCCCGGACACGCCGTACGTGCACGACGTCGCACGCGCCTCGGGCACCGACCACCGTGACATCGTGCTGGACTCGAACGCACTGGCCGACCCCGAGGTGCGGGCCCAGGTGATCAGGGCGCGGGACATCCCGATGGGCTTCGGCGACATGGACGCCTCGCTGTACCTGCTGTTCCGGTCCATCCGCGAGCACTCGACCGTCGCGCTCTCCGGGGAGTCGGCGGACGAGGTCTTCGGTGGCTATCTGCAGTTCTTCGACGAAGAGGCGCGGCGCGCCGACACCTTCCCGTGGCTGGTGCGCTTCGCCCAGCACTTCGGGGACGACTCCGACGTGCTGAGGTCGGATCTGACGGCCGCCCTCGACATCCCCTCGTACATCCAGGACAGCTACGGCACGGCTGTCGCCGGAGTCCAGCGGCTGGAGGGCGAGAGCGACTTCGAGTTCAGGATGCGCAAGATCTGCCATCTGCACCTGACGCGTTTCGTGCGTGTCCTGCTCGACCGCAAGGACCGGGCGAGCATGGCGGTCGGCCTCGAGGTGCGGGTGCCCTTCTGCGATCACCGCCTGGTCGAGTACGTGTACAACACGCCGTGGTCGCTGAAGTCCTTCGACGGCAGGGAGAAGTCACTGCTGCGCGAGGCCACGGCGGACGTGCTGCCGAAGTCGGTCTACGACCGGGTCAAGAGCCCGTACCCCTCCACCCAGGACCCCAAGTACGCCCTGGCCCTCCAGGGGCACGCCAAGGACCTGCTGGCGCAGCCCTCGCATCCCGTCTTCGACCTCGTCGACCGGGGCCGCGTCGCGCGCGCGGCGCAGCACGAAGCGCCGCAGATCACCCAGGCGTCCCGGCGGGGGCTGGAGCGCACGCTGGACCTGGCGCTCTGGCTCGATCTCTACAAGCCGGACATCTCGCTCTCCTGACCGGCCGGGCACGGTCGTACCCGGGAACCTCCGGAGCGCGGGCGCTCCGGAGGTTCCCGGCTGTCGGGGCGCAGCTGGGCTCACCCGGCGCCGCAGTCGGGGCACAGGCCCCGGTACGTCACCTCGACCTCGGAGACGGTGAAGCCGAAGCGCTCCGAGAGCGGCAGTCCGGCCAGCGGGTCGCCGGCGGGGTGGACGTCCCGGATGGCGCCGCACTCGGAACACACCAGGTGCTGGTGGGGGTGGTGCGCGTTCGGGTCGTAACGCTTGGCCCGGCCGTCGGTGCCCACCTCGATCACCTCGCCGAGTGAGACCAGCTCGCCGAGGGTGTTGTAGACAGTGGCGCGGGAGATCTCCGGCAGCAGGGCGGCGGCGCGCACGAGCACCTCGTCCGCCGTGAAGTGGACGTGCTCACCCGCGAGCACCTCGGCAACCACCCGCCGCTGAGCGGTCATTCGCCAGCCACGTCCACGAAGCCGTCTCAGCAGGTCACTCATGCTCACCAGCCTAACTGTGCGTCTTCAGACGAATGATGCGTGCAGACCCGTCTGTCGTATTGACTTGGACTAGGTCCATCGTAGGATCGAATCCGGCTGCCAGCCAAGGGACAGGTCAACAGCAGAGGAAAGTGCGTGACTTCAGGCGACGGATGCGCTCACGCCGGCATCCGGACCGGGACCGCCCCCGCACCGAGGCGCTCGCCTCCGGGGCGCGGGTACACGCAGGCCGCATCTCTCCCTTCGGGCCGTGTACGGGGCTCTTGACGTACTCCTCACGGCACACCAGCACTCGCAGTTCCAGAACAACGTGATCCGCCCCGTCCGGAAGGATTTCCATGACTGAGAACCACGACGCGATCGTCACCGACCCGAAGACGGAGGAGGTCTCCGGCTGCCCCGTCGCGCACGGTCGCGCACCGCACCCGACCCAGGGCGGCGGAAACCGCCAGTGGTGGCCGGAGCGGCTCAACCTGAAGATCCTCGCCAAGAACCCCGCGGTGGCCAACCCGCTCGGCGAGGAGTTCGACTACGCCCAGGCGTTCAAGAGCCTCGACCTCCCGGCCGTGAAGCGGGACATCGCCGAGGTGCTCACCACCTCGCAGGACTGGTGGCCCGCCGACTTCGGCAACTACGGCCCCTTCATGATCCGGATGGCCTGGCACAGCGCCGGTACCTACCGGATCAGCGACGGCCGCGGCGGCGCCGGAGCCGGCCAGCAGCGCTTCGCCCCGCTCAACAGCTGGCCCGACAACGCGAGCCTGGACAAGGCCCGCCGGCTGCTGTGGCCGGTCAAGAAGAAGTACGGCCAGAACCTCTCCTGGGCCGACCTCATCGTCCTCACCGGCAATGTCGCCCTGGAGTCGATGGGCTTCAAGACCTTCGGCTTCGGCGGCGGCCGCGCGGACGTGTGGGAGCCCGACGAGGACGTCTACTGGGGCCCCGAGACCACCTGGCTGGGCGATGACCGCTACACCGGCGACCGGGAGCTGGAGAATCCCCTCGGCGCGGTGCAGATGGGCCTCATCTACGTCAACCCCGAAGGCCCGAACGGCAATCCGGACCCGATCGCCGCGGCCCGCGACATCCGTGAGACGTTCCGCCGCATGGCGATGAACGACGAGGAGACGGTCGCCCTGATCGCCGGCGGCCACACCTTCGGCAAGACCCACGGCGCCGGCCCGGCGGACAACGTCGGCCCCGACCCGGAGGCCGCCCCGCTGGAGCAGCAGGGCCTCGGCTGGCAGAGCACGTACGGCACCGGCAAGGGCGCCGACGCGATCACCAGTGGTCTGGAGGGCATCTGGACGGACACCCCGACCACCTGGGACAACAGCTTCTTCAACATCCTCTTCGGATACGAGTGGGAGCTGTTCAAGAGCCCGGCCGGCGCCCACCAGTGGCGGCCGAAGGACGGCGGAGGCGCGGGTACGGTCCCCGACGCGCACGACGCGTCGAAGACCCACGCGCCGACGATGCTGACGACCGACCTCTCGCTCCGGTTCGACCCGGCGTACGAGGAGATCTCGCGGCGCTTCCACCAGAACCCCGAGCAGTTCGCCGATGCCTTCGCCCGCGCCTGGTTCAAGCTGACCCACCGCGACATGGGCCCGATCGTGCGCTACCTCGGCCCGGAGGTCCCGGCGGAGACGCTGGTGTGGCAGGACCCGCTCCCGGCGGCGACGCACGAGACGGTCGACGCCTCGGACGTCGCCTCGCTCAAGGCCCGGGTCCTCGAATCCGGCCTGTCGGTTTCGGAGCTCGTCTCCACCGCGTGGGCGTCGG
Organism: Streptomyces sp. NPDC058221; assembly: GCF_042882365.1. Taxonomy (NCBI): domain Bacteria; kingdom Bacillati; phylum Actinomycetota; class Actinomycetes; order Kitasatosporales; family Streptomycetaceae; genus Streptomyces; species Streptomyces sp. NPDC058221. Next base: position 93,250 of record NZ_JBHVWF010000013.1, read on the forward strand.
CCTCCTCCTTCCGCGGCAGTGACAAGCGCGGCGGCGCCAACGGCGCACGCATCCGTCTGGAGCCGCAGAACGGGTGGGAGGTCAACGAGCCGGACCGGCTGGCGTCGGTGCTGCGTACCCTCGAGAGCATCCGGGAGTCCTTCAACTCCGGCGCCAAGCAGGTCTCGCTCGCCGACCTCGTCGTGCTCGCGGGTGCCGCAGGCGTCGAGAAGGCGGCCAAGGACGCCGGCTTCGACATCGAGGTCCCCTTCGCGCCGGGCCGCGTCGACGCCTCGCAGGAGCAGACGGACGTCGAGTCGTTCGTCGAGCTGGAGCCGGCCGCCGACGGGTTCCGCAACTACCTCGGCAAGGGCAACCGGCTGCCGGCCGAGTACCTGCTGCTCGACCGGGCGAACCTGCTGACGCTGACCGCTCCCGAGCTGACGGTCCTCGTCGGCGGGCTCCGGGTCCTCGGAGCCAACCATCAGCAGTCCTCGCTCGGTGTCCTCACCGAGACCCCCGGTGTGCTGACCAACGACTTCTTCGTCAACCTTCTCGACCTGGGTACGACGTGGAAGTCGGCGTCCGCCGACGCCACCACCTTCGAGGGCCGTGACGCCACCGGTGCGGTGAAGTGGACCGGCAGCCGTGCCGACCTCGTCTTCGGGTCGAACTCGGAGCTGCGCGCCGTCGCGGAGGTCTACGCGAGCGACGACGCGAAGGAGAAGTTCGTGAAGGACTTCGTCGCGGCCTGGGACAAGGTCATGAACCTGGACCGGTTCGACCTCGTCTGATCACCAGGAACGGGCCGTGGCGGCAAGGGGAAACCGTTCCGCGGCCGCCCCGTGCGGCCGGGGGCGTCAGGCCCGGGGCCCCGCGCAGAAGGGGGTGACACCCCCCACCCGGGGGGA
>NZ_JBHVWF010000014.1:0-91570 GCF_042882365.1 Streptomyces sp. NPDC058221
CTCTTGCGGCGCCCGCGCACCCCTGGACGGGGGAGCGCGGCCGCCTTTGCATGGTCTCGCCATGATCAAAATTTGTCTGCTTTGCCCGTACATAGTGGGTCATGATGCAAGAAAGGGACTTTTTGCGGTGTGGCGCAAGTTGCCACGGCCTCACCCGGAGGCTTATAAGAGGAAGGTGGCCAAGGCGATTCCGGGAATTCCGGGAACTGCCGCCATGGAGGTTTCCCATGTTTCTCACTCCGTCCGACACGGAGAAATTGCTGCTGAGTGTTGCCGGAATGGTCGCCCGCGACCGGCGGGAGCGGGGCGTACGCCTCAACTACCCCGAGGCCGTTGCCCTGCTCGCCTGCTGGGCGATGGAACGAGCCCGTGAGGGTGCCCGTGTCGCCGACCTCATGACTGCGGGACGATCCGTTCTCACCCGCGCTGACGTGCTCGAAGGTGTTCCGGAGATGCTGCACGACGTCCAGGTCGAAGCGACCTTCCCCGACGGGCGCAAGCTCGTCACGATCACCTCGCCGATCCCGTGATCCCCGGCGAGGTCCGCACCGGTGCCGGCGTCCTGCACATAAATTCCGGTCGCCGGAAATTGCAGATCACCGTCGTGAACGACGGGGACCGGCCCATTCAGATCGGATCGCATTTCCATTTCTCCGACGTGAATCCCGCACTGTCCTTCGACCGCTCGCGGGCCGAGGGGTTCCGGCTCGATATCCCCTCCGGCACATCGCTGCGCTTCGAGCCCGGCGTCGGCGCGGAGGTGACCCTCGTCGAACTCGGCGGACGCGGAACGGTGCCCGGCATCGTCGTCCGCGCCACGCCCGGCTCCGGCGCCGCAGAAACGACAGGCCGTGTGACATGGCACAACTGACCCGCGCCGCCTACGCGGCGTTCTACGGCCCCACCACGGGCGACCGCATCCGGCTCGCCGACACCGACCTCTGGATCGAGGTCGAGGAGGACCGCTGCGTCGGCGGCGACGAGGCGGTCTTCGGCGGCGGCAAGTCCATCCGCGAATCGATGGCCCAGGCCACCACGCCGCGCGCCGACGGCGCCCTCGACCTCGTCATCACCAACGCCGTGGTCCTGGACCACTGGGGCGTCGTCAAGACCGACATCGGCATCCGGGCCGGCCGGATCGTCGCCCTCGGCCGCTCGGGCAACCCCGACATCGGCGACGGCATCCACCCCGACCTGGTGATCGGCCCCGGCACCGACGTCGTCTCCGGCGAGGGGCGCATCCTGACCGCCGGGGCCGTCGACACCCACGTCCACTTCCTGATGCCGGAGACCCTGCACGAGGCCCTGGCCACCGGCACCACGACCGTCATCGGCGGCGGCACCGGGGCCACCGAGGGCTCCAAGGCCACCACGGTCACCCCCGGCGCCTGGAACCTCGCGATGATGCACCGGTCCCTGGACCGGGTCCCGCTCAACATCATGCTGTTCGGCAAGGGCTCCACCGTCGGCGAGGAGGCCCTGCGCGAGGCCGCGCTCGGCGGCGCGGGCGGCTACAAGGTCCACGAGGACTGGGGTGCCACCCCCGCCGCCATCGACGCCGCCCTGAAGGCCGCCGACACCTACGGCCTCCAGGTCGCCCTGCACGGCGACAGCCTCAACGAGGCCGGTTACGTCGAGGGGACGCTCGACGCCATCGCCGGGCGCTCCATCCACGTCTTCCACGCCGAGGGCGCGGGCGGCGGCCACGCGCCCGACATCATCACGGTCGCCTCGCAGCCCAACATCCTCCCGGCGTCCACCAATCCGACGCTCCCGCACACCGTCAACACCGTCGACGAACACCTCGACATGCTGATGGTCTGCCACCACCTCAACCCACGCGTCCCCGAGGACCTGGCCTTCGCCGAGTCCCGCATCCGCGCCACCACCATCGCGGCCGAGGACATCCTGCACGACATCGGAGCCCTCTCGATCACCTCGTCCGACGCCCAGGCCATGGGCCGGATCGGCGAGGTCATCTGCCGCACCTGGCAGGTCGCCCACGTGATGAAGCAGCGCTTCGGCGACCGCGGCAGCGAGCTGCCCGCCGACAACGAACGGGCCCGCCGCTACGTCGCCAAGTACACGATCTGCCCGGCCGTCGCCCACGGCATCGACCACGTGGTCGGCTCCGTCGAACCGGGCAAGCTCGCCGACCTGGTGCTCTGGGACCCCGCGTTCTTCGGCATCCGCCCCGCCGCGGTGATCAAGGGCGGCATGGTGGTGTACGCACCCCTGGGTGACGCCAACGCCGCGATCCCCACCACCCAGCCCGTCCTGCTGCGCCCCACCGCCGCTGCGGAGGCCGCCCCGCATCTCTCGGTCAGCTTCGTCGCCCCGGCCGCCCTGGCCGACGGCCTCGCCGAACGCCTCGGTCTCGTGCGCGAACTCGTCGCCGTACGCCCGACCCGCCACCTCACCAAGGCGGACCTGCCGAACAACACCGCGCTCCCGGCCATCGAGGTGGACCCGGAGACCTTCGCCATCCATATCGACGGGGAGCTCGTCGAGCCGTCACCCGCCACCGAACTACCGCTGGCCCAGCGGTACTCGATGTTCTGATGGGCCTTCTGGCACCCCTGCTGCTCGGCGACGGACGGCTCCCGGTGGGCGCGTACACCTACAGTGCCGGGCTCGAACCGGCCGTCGTCGCAGGCCTCGCCCGCGACCGGATCCCGGCACTGCTGCGGGCCCGGCTGCACACCGTCGCCGTCACCGAGGCGGCCGCCGCCGTCCTCGCCCTGCGGGCCGCAGGCCGGAACCCGGTCGACTTCGGCCCCGTACAACGGGCCCTCGCCGCCCGGACCCCGGCCGCACCCCAGCGCGAGACATCGGCGACGCTCGGCCGGGGCGTGCTCCGGCTGGCCCGGCGGCTCGCCCCTGACCACCCGGCGGTCACCGCGCTGGCCGCGCTCCGCCCCCGGCCGCTGCGGCCGGTCGCGCTCGGCGCGCTCGGCGCCGTACTGGAGGTCTCCGAAGAGGAGCTGGCACACGCCGTCGTCTACGACGAGCTCCAGACCGTCGCCTCCGCCGCACTGAAACTCCTGCCCGGCGACCCGCTCGACTCGGTCGCCTGGATCCTGGCCGCCGAACCGGACGCGGCGTCGGCGGTGACCGCGGCCCTCGCGGTGCGGGACCCGGACCGGCTGCCCGCCCGCACGGCCCCGCTCACCGAACGGTGGGCGCTCGAACACGCACGACGCGAACGGAGACTCTTCCTTGCCTGAGAACGACACAACACCTGAGAACGACACAACCCCCGCCCAGCAGCCCAACCCGCACTTCCACGAGCCGCTGAACCAGCCCCGGGCCCTGCGCCTGGGTGTCGCAGGACCGGTCGGCACCGGAAAGAGCTCGATCCTGGCCACCCTGTGCCGCGAACTCGCCGGCGAGCTCTCCATGGCGGTGGTCACCAACGACATCTACACCGATGAGGACGCCCGCTTCCTCCGCTCGGCGGGCGTGCTGCCCACCGAGCGCATCCGGGCGGTGGAGACCGGCGCCTGCCCGCACACCGCGATCCGTGACGACGTCAGCGCCAACCTGGACGCCGTCGAGGACCTGGAGGAGGCCTACGGTCCACTCGACCTGGTGCTCATCGAGAGCGGCGGCGACAATCTCACCGCCACCTTCAGCCCGGCCCTCGCCGACGCGCAGCTCTTCTGCATCGATGTGGCGGGCGGCGGCGACGTCGCCCGCAAGGGCGGCCCCGGCATCACGGGCGCCGACCTGCTGATCGTCAACAAGACCGACCTGGCCCCCCATGTCGAGGTCGACGTGGCCGCGATGGTCGCCGACGCCGAGGCGGCCCGCGGCGGGCTCCCGGTCCTCGCCCTCTCCAGGAAGGACCCGGACTCCATCGCCGAACTCGCCGACTGGGTACGGTCCCTGCTGCGGCGCCACCGCTCGGGCACCCACGTCCCCACCGACCCCGGCCCGATGGCGCCGCACAGCCACACCCACCCGTGACCGATCCGACCGTCGTCGCGGTGGAGCGGGACGGCTCGGGCCGCCACCTCACCCACGAACTGCGTCCCGGCACCTTCCTCGCCCCGCGCCCGCTGCTGCCGTGCCCCGGCCGGACCCGGATCGCCCTGGTCGGCACCCGGGCCGGGCTGCTCGCCGGGGACGAACTGACCCTGCGGATCTCGGTCGGTCCCGGCGCATGCCTGGAACTGGTCGAACCGGCCGGACTCGTCGCCTACGACCACCGGGGCGGCCGCTCCCGCTGGCAGGCCCGCGTCGACATCGCCGAGGGCGGCGAACTCCTCTGGAACGGGCTGCCGTTCGTGGTCGCCGGTGGGGCGGACGTCGAACGCGTCATGGACGCAGGACTCGCGGCCGGCGCCCGGATGATGTGGCGCGACACCCTGGTGCTCGGCCGCTCCGGCGAACGCGGCGGGCTGGTCCGGGCCACCACCCGGGTGACGTACGAGGATCGCGAGCTGCTGGTCGAGGACCTCGACCTCACCGATCCGGACCTGCGTGAACTTCCCGGCCTCCTGGGCCCGAACCGCGTCATCGGCTCGGTCACCGCGCTCGGCGCGAGACCGGCGGGGCCGCCGCACCCCTACCGGATGGACCTGGCCGGTCCGGGCGCGCAGGTGCGGCTGCTGGACACGGTGGCGCCGGCCGTCGAGGCGGAGCTGGCCTCGGTCTGGGAGTCCTGGCTCACCCGCTGATATGCACCATACATGTAGGATGTATGGTGCATATTGAGGGCGTGGACCGGGGGGAGCGCCGACAGGCACAGCGAGTCGGAGGAACAGCGCAATGACACTGGAGAAGAAGGTCGCCGTCGTCACCGGAGGAGCCTCGGGCATCGGCGAGGCCGTCACCCGGCTCTTCGTCGAGCGTGGCGCCCGGGTCGTGGTCGTCGACCTCCAGCAGGAGGCCGGGGACGCGGTCGTGGCGGACCTCGGCGACCACGTGGTCTTCCTGAGGGGTGACGTGTCCGACCGCGCGGTCGCCGATCTGGCGGTGGCCACCGCCGTCGAACGCTTCGGCGGGCTGGACGTCCTGGTCAACAACGCCAGCGCCTCACGCGTACGTGCCTTCACCGAGCAGACCGAGGACGACTGGAAGCTCGCCCTGGACACCGGCCTCTTCGCCACCCGCAACTTCATGCTCGCCGCGTACCCCGAGCTCCGCAGGAACCGGGGCGCAGTGATCAACTTCGGTTCCGGTGCGGGCATCGACGGCCAGCCGAACCAGGCCTCGTACGCCGCCGCGAAGGAGGCGATCCGCGGGCTGAGCAGGGTCGTGGCCAACGAGTGGGCCGCCGACCAGATCCGGGTCAACGTCGTCGCGCCGATGGCGAAGACCGCGGGCGTCGCCGCGTGGGCCGAGGCCAACCCCGAGCAGTACGCGCTCTCCGCCGCCAAGGTCCCGCTCGGCCGCTTCGGTGACCCGCGCACGGACGTCGCGCCCGTCATCGCCTTCCTGGCGAGCGACGACGCCCGTTACATCACCGGTCAGACGCTGATGGCCGACGGCGGCGCGATCAAGCTCCGCTGACCCCGCCCCGGGCCGCCGCTCCCGCAGGCCGGGAGCGGCGGACGCCCGTGCGTGCCGTTACCGCGGCACACAGCAGTGCGGGTGCTGCCGCCAGGGCGAAACACAGCCCGAGCGGCAGCCGGTCGACGAGCAGCCCGACCGCCGCGGTGCCGGCCGAGGACCCGGCGTTGAACGCGGTGTTGACCCAGGCGCCCGCCTGCGTGCGCCGGGCGGCGTCCACGGACTCGTCGGCGATCAGATACGCGGTGGTGAGCGCGGGGGCGACGAACAGGCCGGCCACCGCGACGACGGCGACCAGCACATACAGCCGCGACGAAAGTCCGGCCACCAGCAGCGCGGCTCCCAGCCCCGCGGCCACCACCGGCAGCCGCACCCGGCCGGACGACCTCCACCGCACCGCCCCGTAGGCCAGACCGCCGACGGCGCTCCCGGCCGAGAGGGCCGCCAGCACCCAGGACACCGCCGCCGCCCGGCCGTGCTGCTCGGTGAACGCCACCACCAGCAGATCGAGTGCCCCGAGGCCGAGCCCCACAGCGGCCGTCACCAGGACCGCCTGCCGCAGCGCGGCGATGCCGTGCAGCCGCAGCCGGGGCGCGGCGGGCGTGTCGGCCGGGAGCGGTTCGGGGCTCGCGTGCGTGCGGGACGCCGCCGGTGACGACACCAGTGCCACCGCACCCGCGAAGACCAGCACGGCGCCGGCCAGCACGGCGGCTGCCGGGCGGCCGGCCCGGACGATCACGCCGACCAGCAACGGGCCGGTGACGTACAGCAGTTCCTCCGCGACACCGTCCAGGCTGTACGCGCGCTGCAACAGCTCCCGGTCCGGCACCAGGCCGCTCCACAGGGCCCTCATGACCGGTCCAAGCGGCGGGGTGGTGGCGCCCGCCGCCACGGCGAGCGCGCACAGGACAGGGGAGTGGACGCCCGGGTTCCAGGTGGCCAGGGCGGTCACGGTGAGCAACGCCGCGTAGAGCCCCGCCATCGGCGGCAGGACCCGGCGCGGCCCGTACCGGTCGATCAGAGCGGCACGCGCGGGGGAGAGGATGACGCTCGCGGCCCCGAACAGGGCCATGGCGCCACCGGCGACGGAGTACGAGCCGGAGGCGTCCTTGATCGCGAGCAGGAGGGCGAGGGGAGCCATCCCGTAGGAGAGCCGCCCCAGCAGCGCGGCACCGAAGGTGCGGGCGGCGTGCGGGGTGCGCAGGACGGCGGCATACGAAGGCGCGCGCGTGGGCGCGGACGAAGACATGGGCACGATGACATTCCTCGTGAGGGCAGCGCGGGAACACGGCGCTGCGGGCATGCGGGGACACCGGAGTGCCGCACCCGCCCGAGCGGGTGCGGTCAGTGCGGGGTCCTACGCGCGAGGAAGGGACATGCGGGCAAATTAGCAGAGCCCCCGTCGATCCGGCAGAGGGCCACCGGGACTTCGCGGGCGTCTCCCTAACCGGTGATGTCCGGATTGGCCGCCAGGATGTCCTCGGCGGCCGTCCACAGTCGGGGCACGAACCGGATGACCTCCTCGCGGCGGGCCAGGATGTCCGCGGTGCCGGTGATCCCGGTGAGTTCGGCGACGGCCGCCCCGAACGCGGGCAGCCGCGCCGCGTGCAGCGCCGGGGCGTCCGCGGCCAGCACCGTGTGGCAGCGGGCGAGGGTCGCGATGATCCAGAAGACCGCCTCGCGGTGGTCACCCCGGTCGAGGAGCTCCCGGCTGCCGTCGACGGCGATCGGGCGCGCCTGCGCGGTGAGGTCGCTGCTGAAGAAGAACGGTGTGGACGCCACCGGGACCGTGGCGTCGAACGTCCGCACCAGCTCGGCCAGATGGTGCCGTACCCGCTGCGCGGAGACGCCGGCGCAGCCGAGGAGCTCCAGCAGCTCCGGATAGAGCTCCGGCTGCCCGTACGCGTCGAGGACGTCGCGAGCGGCCGGATAGCGCAGCCGGACGGTGGGGTTGCGCAGCGCGGCGACCAGCAGGAGGTGCGTGGTGACCCCGGTGGGGAACATCCAGGCAGTCACCTGCTCGTGAAAGGGTGCGGAGCCGTCGAACGCGGCGAGGCGGCCCTCCACGCGGTTCCGGGCGTCCAGGCACCGGCGGCGTACCCAGCTCCGCTCGGCGAAACGGGGCGAGACCTCCGCGTACAGGGCGCGCAGCCGGCCGGTGGGATCGTCGATGACCGTGTCGCGGCGGAAACTGCCCGCGAGATGGTACGAGGAGAGCACCGCCGCCGGGTCCCGGAGCTCGGCCCACGGCACGTAGGTGATCTCCAACAGCACGTCCTCGTAGCGGAGTTTGCCGGGCTTGGCGGGTGGCTCGTCCGCTGCCGTGACGACCACGACATCGACGTCCGACGAGGGTGCCAGCTCGGCGTCGTCCGGCCGGCCGACGGTCGACCCGCTGAAGTACGCCCCCCGGTAGCCGGCGGCGGGGCGGGCGTGCGCGGCCACCCAGCGGACTGCGGCGGCGCGTGCCGCTCCGACTCTCATCACGGAACTCCTCGGGATAGTGCCGACGGAGACGGCCCTCCCAGGACCACCCGGCGCCCGGAGCCCGGCCGGGCCCGCCTCTCATCCGAAGATCTACGGCGCGTGCCCACCGGCCGTCAAGCGGCCGCCGTCGCTTCCCGCCGTCGCTTCCCGCCGTCGCTTCCCGCCCTCGCTTCCCGCCGTCTCTTCCCGTCTCCGCGGACCGCTGCCGGAGTAATGTCGGATTCGTTCCGCCGACCCGTCCCCGATTCCCGAACCGGTGAGGCTCGCGATGCGCAAGATCATCTATTCCATGTCGATGTCCCTCGACGGCTATATCGAGGGCCCGGACAGAGACATCAGCTGGCATCAGGTCGACGACGAACTGCACCGCTACTACAACGAACAGCTCGCCACGATGGGGGCGTTCCTGGACGGACGCGTCACCCATGAGCTGATGGCGGGGTTCTGGCCCACCGCGGACGAGGATCCGGCCCATGCCGGCCCGATGGCCGAATTCGCCCGCATCTGGCGGGACATGCCGAAGATCGTCTACTCCCGGACGCTGGAGCGGGCGGACTGGAACACCACGGTCGTCCATGACGTGGTCGCCGAGGAAGTGATGGCGCTCAAGGAGCAGCCGGGCGGCGACCTGTCGCTCGGCGGCGCCGGACTGGCCGCGTCCTTCATGGCGCTCGACCTGATCGACGCGTACTGCGTCTACGTCCACCCGGTCCTCATCGGCCGGGGGAAGCCGCTGTTCCCGACGTCGGACACCAGGACCGCCCTCCGGCTCGTGAGCACCCGGACCTTCGGCAACGGAGTGGTGGAAATGCGGTACGAGCCCGCCGGAAAGCCCTCGGCGCGCTGACCGTTCGGGGGTACGGTCGTCTCCGCTCCCGCACCGGCGAAGGGAATCACATGGCACTGGGTATCGAGGACCGCCTCGCGGTCATGGAACTGGTCGCCCTGCACGGACATCTGGTCGACGACGGTGAACTGCACCGGCTGGAAGAGCTGTTCACCGACGACATCGTCTACGACGTCACGGACCTGGGGCACGGCTCGCTGGTCGGGGTGGACGCCTTCCGGGACGCGGCGCTCGCCATGGGTGGGCTCGACCCGGTCGGCCACCACGTCACCAACATCGTGCTCACCGACCTCGGCGACGGCCGGGTCGGGTCCCGCTCCAAGGGCCTCGGCGTCAACGCCGACGGCACGTGCGGCAGCGTGACGTACGAGGACACGGTCGTGCGTGGCGAGCGGGGCTGGCGCATCGCCTACCGCAAGGTCATCACCCGGCGGAGGCCGCTCAGCGCCTCCTGACCCCCCTTCCGGCGCTCAGGCCAGGCTGTCCAGCTCGCGCACGAGGCGGGCCCCCTCGCGCGTCATGATCTCCGGGTCGCGCAGGGCGTTGGAGAGCAGGGACATGCCCTGGTAGGCGCCGACGAGCGCCAGCGCGCGGCCCTCGGGGTCGGTCACGCCCAGCAGGCGGAACTGCTGCTCCACCCAGTCCAGCAGTCGGCGGATGACCTGTCCGGCCGCGAGATCGAGACCACCGCCGGTCCGTTTGTCGAGCTCGACGGCGAGGGTGCCCATGGGGCAGCCGAAGCGGGCCGCTGTCTCCCGCCGGCCGACCCAGGCGTCGATCAGGCCCTTGAGGCGTTCGCGCGGGCAGGGGAGCCGGTCGAGGATGCCGGTGAGCTCCTCCAAGTGGCCGGTGTGCTCGGCGAGGGCGGCCTGGACCAGCTCGTCCTTGGTCTTGAAGTAGTAGTAGACGTTGCCCGCCGGGACGTCGGCGGCCCGGGCGATGTCGGCGATGGTCGTACGTTCCACGCCCTGCTCGTGCAGGACCCGGGCGGTGGCTGCCGTCAGCCGCTGCCGCTTGCCGGCCGCCTTGGTCCGCCGATGCGGGGAATCCACTGAGTCAGTCACCCGACTAACTATAGACATCCTGCCGCCCGCCTGTGCTAGCTTCTCGTTCGACGCAGTTAGTCAGCTGACTAACTCACTTCTCGAACGGGGAGATCGACATGATCGTGGTAACTGGTGCGACCGGGAATGTCGGACGGGTGCTGGTACGGACCCTCATCGACGCGCAGGTGCCGGTGACGGCCGTGGCCCGGCACATCACCGATGCCGATGTGCCGCCCGGGGCGCGGGCGGTGGCCGCCGACCTGGCCGAACCCGCCGGTCTGAAGGGAGCCTTCGACGGTGCGGACGCGCTCTTCCTGCTGGTGGCCGGCGAGAATCCGGACGGCATCCTGGAGACGGCGCGGGCCGCCGGCATCCGCCGGGTGGTGCTGCTGTCCTCGCAGGGCGTGGAGACCCGCCCCGACGCGTACCGGCACCCGGGTCTGTTCGAGGCGGCCGTGCGCGAGTCCGGGCTCGACTGGACGGTCCTGCGCTCGGGAGGGATGGCCACCAACGCGTTCGCCTGGGCCGAGTCGATCCGCACCGGGCGGGAGGCCGCGGCACCGTTCGGTGACGTGGCGCTCCCCTTCGTCGACCCCTGTGACGTCGCGGAGGTCGCCGCGACCGTGCTGCGCGGGACCGCGCACCTCGGTGCCACGTACACCCTGACCGGTCCCGTGCCCACCACGCCGCGTGAGCGGGCAGCCGCGATCGGGGCCGCGCTGGGCGAACCGGTGCGCTTCACCGAACAGACGCGTGAGGAGGCCCACGCGCTGATGGCGCGGTTCATGCCGCTGCCCGTCGTCGAGGGCACCCTGGCCATCCTGGGTGAGCCGACCGGGGCCGAACAGCGCGTGAGCCCCGACGTCGAGCGGGTCCTGGGCCGAGCGCCGGGCACCTTCGGAGTCTGGGCCGAACGCAACGCCGCCGCCTTCCGCTGAACGGCGCCGACCGGCTCCGTCTCCGCTCCCGACGCCCTGAGCCGACAGTTCCGTCGGCCGTGAGGCCCCGGCCTCTCCGGTAGGCGCGCACCGCCGTGGCGAGGCCGTACACCGCCTGGCAGACCGTCACCGCGCCCTGGGGGGACGGGCCGTGCGTACATGGCGGCCCGTACCCGGAGGTCCGGGTACGGGCCGGACCTTCTACCAGCGGTCGCGGTGGATGACGTCCGCCACCGGACGGCGCCGCACCGGACCGAAGCTGCCCTGCGGCAGCCCGACCGGAACGGCGGCGAAGGTCTGCATGTCCTCGGGGATGCCGAGGGCCTCCTTCCACTCCTGCTCCAGCATCAGGTGCCAGATGGTGACGTTCGCCGCGAGCCCCAGGGCGCGGGCGGCGAGCAGCAGGTTCTGCACCCCCGGATAGACGCAGGAGCCCTCGGCGAGCGCCTGGAAACGCGTCTGGGTGTCCGTCATGTGCTCGACACCCGCGGGTCCGAGCGCCTGCGCGTACGCGGCCAGTCCCTCCTCCTCGATCCGGGGCTCCGGGAAGCGGTAGCAGGGCACGATCAGCGCCGGGGTGTCGGCGAAGTGGTCGCGCTGGTACTCGATCGCGGCGACCATCCGTCCGTACGCCGCGTCGTCCATGCCCTTCGGCGCGTACTTCCCGGTCGTCGCCAGATAGGCGTCCACACACCGCTTCCACAGCGGGGCCAGGCGGGCCATCACCTCGCGGTCGGTCACCACGACGTACTCGTAACACTGCATGTTGCCGCCGCTGGGACCCCAGACGGCGGCCTGTATGAGCTGCTCCAGCGTGGCCTCGGGCAGCGGTTCCGGTCTCAGGCGGCGCATGGCCCGCATCGTGGACATCGTGGCGAACAGTGCGCGGGCGTCGGCGGAGACCTCGGCGGACTGTGTGGGTTCGGTGTTCATGATCGCGGAGTTTACGGGCGAAGCCGCTTCGGGGGGAGGCCTGTTGGCCGGCCTCCGGCGGCGGGCGGCGCCGTTCGGCCCGCGCCGGTCCGTCCAGGCGCGCACACCTGCGGATTCGTACACCTGCCCAACCTCCCACCGCACGGGGGAACGCGGACCGGAGTGGCCTCCCGCAGGGCGTATAAAGGGTCCCTCCGGACCGGCCGGCGTCCCCCGATGGCAGTGACCTCTCACGCGGCAAGGCGTCACCGCGTACGACAGCGGAGGAGTGCCCATGAGCACGGCAGACGAGATCAGTACCTTGCTGGTGGCGAACTTCGGAACCGATCCCGTGGCGATCCGCCCCGAAACGTCGCTCCGTCAGCTCAGGCTGGATTCCCTGGCCCTGGAGGAGCTGCGGCTCCTCATCGAGGAGCGGCTGGGCGTCGATCTGGACGACGTCCAGCTGACCTCGCGCGACACCGTCGGCCGACTGGTCGACGCGGTGCATGCCAAGGCCGCGGCGTGAGCGCCCGGTACCGTCCCGAGCCGTTCGCCGCCGCCGTCACCGGGATCGGCCTCGTCACCGCGGCGGGCGTCGGCACCGACGCCACCTGGCGAGGCGTGTCCGAGGCCGCCGATGCGCCCTCCGTGCCGCACAGGCCCGAACTCCACGGTCTGCCCTGCGACTTCATGTACACCATCGCGGGACTGGATACGAGGGCGGTCCTCGGCGTGGCCACCCAGCGGCTCATGGACCGCTTCTCCCAGCTCGCCGTGATCGCGGCCCGCGAGGCCGTCGCCGACGCCGGGCTCGACGCCTCGGTCTGGGACAGCGCCCGCGTCGCCGTCGTCATCGGCTCCGCCCACGGCGGACTGCCCTTCTACGACGCGCAGCACACCGCACTCAGCGAACGCGGCGCCCGCCGGGTCTCGCCCAAGCTCGCCCCGCTCACCGTCGTCAACGGCGCCGCCAGCAGTGTCGCCACGGACCTCGGCGCGCACGGTCCCAGCCAGGCCGTCTCCACCGCCTGCTCGTCCGGCACCGTCGCCATCGGCACAGCACACCAGATGCTGCGCACCGGAGCCTGCGACATCGTCGTGGCCGGCGGCGCCGAATCGGTCTGCTCCCGGCTGCTGATCGCCAGCGCCTGCCAGCTGAAGGCCGTCTCCACCCGCCGGGACGACCCCGAGTCGGCCTGCCGCCCGTTCGACACCCACCGGGACGGATTCGTCGTCGGCGAGGGCGCCGGACTCCTCGTGCTGGAACGCCCCGAACACGCCCGTGCCCGCGGTGCCACCGTCCGCGCGCATGTCGCGGGGTACGGCGCGTCCAGCGACGCGTACTCCGCCGTCGCACCCGACCCCGAGGGCCTCGGCATCGAACGGGCCCTGCGCGCCGCCCTCGCGGACGCCGGGGTGGGCGCATCGGACGTCGGGCATGTCAACGCCCACGGCACCTCGACCGTGGCCAACGACCTGATCGAGGCGACCATGCTGCGCCGGGTGCTGGGCGAGCACCCCCTCGTCACGTCGACGAAGGCCATGACCGGGCACACCCTCGGCGCGGCCGGCGGCATCGAGACCGCCCTGACCGTGCTCGCCCTCCAGCACCGGCTCGTGCCGCCCACCGTCAACCTGGACGCCCCCGACCCGGAGATCCCCATCGAAGTGGTGAGCAAGGAGGCCAGGCCCGCGGTGTTCGACGCGGCCGTCAAGACCTCGCTCGGCTTCGGCGGGCACAACGCCGCACTCGTGCTCACCAGGGCCTGACCGCCCGTACCAGCGCATACAACGACGGGACGGTCACCATGCCCGACGAGATCATCCGGAACCTGTCGGTGCACGGGCTGCGCTACAGCTACCGGACCCTGCCGCAGCCGTCGCCCCGCACCGAACCGGTCATCGTCCTCGGCGGCGCGCTCCAGGGGATGTACGGCTGGCCGCAGATGGACGAGCACCTGGGTGCGCGGGCCCACGTCGTCACCGCCGACCTGCCCGGAATGGGCGGCGCGGACCCGCTGCCGCCCGGCACCGGCGACGACATCCTGTACGCGGCCGTCGCCGGCATCATCGACGACCTGGGCGTACCCCGGGTCAACCTCTTCGGCTTCTCCTACGGCACGTCGATCGCGTTCGGCTGCGCCCGGCGGAACCCGGGCCGCATCGCCCGGCTGGTCCTCGGCGGCGTACCGGCTCATATCAGCGACGCCCAGCGGACCCAGTGGGGGCGGGCGGTCGACCGGCTGGCGACCGGTGACATGGAGGGGCTCGCCACGCTGACCGCCGAGGCCCTGATGTGCCTGGACCCGGACCGCACCGTGCACCGCAGGGAGCTGGCCCGGCGTTACGTCAGGCGGTCGTTCCTGCACGCGCTCACGAACTCCCCCCACGCCGCGCAGTCACTGCGCCGGGCGCTGGGCCACCGGCCGGACTTCTCCGGTGGGCTGAGCGGCGTGCCCGCGCTCGTCTTCGCGGGCGAGCACGACACGGTGACCTCGCCCGAACGGCAGCGCGCCTTCGCGGCGACGATCGAGGGCAGCCGGTTCCTGACCATCGGGGACTCCGACCACTGGGTCGTGCTGGAACGCCCCGACGACGTGGCGGATCTGACCGCCCGCTTCTTCAGCGACCTCCCCCTGGAGCCGGCCCCCGCCCTGTGGCCTCTGGGTGCCGCGCTGCCGCGCCCGCGTGCGCGTGCGCGCACATCGGGAGCGGCAGCGCCCCGGGCGGGCGGCTGAGCCACCCGCCCACGCCGGTTCAGCGGCGCCCGTTCCCGTGCCCGGACCCGTCGACGGCCATCCGCACGATCTGCGGGTCGTGGTCGCTCGCCTGGTCCGCGAACTCCGCGTTGATGTGCACCACGTCGTAGTCGAAGTGCCGGACACCGGGGCTCGTCAGGATGTGGTCCAGTGTCTGCGAGTTGCCCTCGTACACATAGCTGTACTGCTCGTTCGCCGGCAGCGTGGTGATCAGCGGCTTGAGCGCCTTGCCGGCGGTCAGCTCGGACACCGTCGGGGAGAAGGCGAAGTCGTTCAGGTCGCCGAGTGCGATGACCCGTGCCGACTTGTCGGCTGCGAGCAGCGACGTGACGAAGGTGTTGACCTGCGCGGCCTGCCGCACCCGCTGCTTCTCCGAGCTGCGCGCCGGCTCCTGGTAGCGGCCGTGCAGCGGCTGGTCGCCGCCTTTGGAGGCGAAGTGGTTGCCGATGACGAAGACCGGCTCCCCGCGGAAGCGGAACTCGCCGACCAGGGGCTTGCGGCTGTCGGACCAGGCCTCGTCGAGCGGGCTGATCCGGGCGGGCGAGGCCGACAGCGTGACGCCCTTCTTCGTCGGTACGGCCTGCACCGCGGTGGTCGCGTCGCCGCCGGCGCGGTCCACGAAGGAGACCCGGGCGGGGTTGAAGAGGAAGACGTTACGGATGTTGCCGCCCGGCTCGCCGCCGTCCTTGCCGTCCTGCGGGGCGACATAGCGCCAGGAGTACCTGGGGCCGCCCGCCGCGACGATCGCGTCGGTGAACCGCTTCAGGGTCGCCTCCGAGCCGACCGTGCCGTCGTCGACGGCGCCGTTGTCGTCCTGGATCTCCTCCAGCGACACGATGTCGGGGGAGGCCAGGTTGACCGCGACGCCCTTGGCGAGCGTGTCGAACTTGCCCTGGTCGTCGAGTGCGTCGAGGTTCTCCACGTTGTAGGTGGAGACGGCGAGTTCACCGCGCTTCTGCTTCCTGGTGACCTCGCGCTTCAGATGCCGGTCGGTGAGCGTGCCGAGCCGGGTGGCCTGGAGGCTGTAGCCGCCGAAGGAGTCGTAGTCCAGCACGCCGGTGGTGGTGCCGGACAGCACGTCGCCCACGTCTCCCACCGGGACGGGCCGGCCGGCGTCGAGCGACACGATTTTGATCCGGCCGGTGTTCTGGTCCGTGTACGAGGAGTACAGGGTGCCGCCGCGCCGGGTCGGGTTCTGCTTCGGCTCCACGGTCACCCAGACCTCGCCGTACGAGGTCGTGGCGCCCGTGACCCGGGTGTCGGCGGTCTCGACCCGGGTGCCTTCGAGGGACTCGTAGAGGTCGAGCGCGTACCTCGACGGTTCGAGCGGCAGCCCGTCGATCGACCCGCCGCCCGCCGAGGGGACGTAACGTCCGGGTACCGAGGCCGCGTCGACGGCCACCGGCGCCGGCAGCGCGTTGTCCGACGAGAGGACCGTGGTCCTGGGGGCGGTGATCTCGGTGACGGACTGGGTGGTGGCCGACGGGTAGTACTCGTCCACCGTGCCGCTGACCAGGACCGAGTCGCCCACCGCGACCGCCGGGGTGGCGGAGCCGGTGTACACGAGGACGCCTTCGGACGTACGCGGGTCCGCGTCCGGCGAGGGGTCCTGGATCCAGAATCCGCGCGAGCCCGTGGTGCGTACCGCGGTGACGACGCCCGGCACTCCGGTCACCGCCTGTCCGTCCAGCGGGGAGACCCGGGTGGTGCCCTGGATGTCGTGCACGCGCACGGTGCCGGGCTCGGTCGGGTCGCCCGGGTCGCCGGGGTCCTCGCCGCCGCCGGACGTCTCACCGGCCGCGTTCACCGGCGTGGGCGCGCCGGGGAGAAGGTCGGCGGCGTTGTCGTCGGTGTCGGCGAGCGAGGCCGCGCGCGCCACAGAGGCGGTGGCGGAAGCGCCTGTCGCCGGTCCGCTGCCCTCCCGGACGACCGCGGAGCCGTAGCCCACGAGGTCGACGACCCGGGCATCGGAGGCGCAGTCGGCCGCTGTCTTGCAGGTCAGCGCCGTGGTGCCGGAGACCAGTGCGACCGTGCCGCTCGCGGCGGACATCGCGACGGTGCCGGTGGCGTCCGGGGCGGGGAGCGCGACGGTGCCGCCGGTTCCCGCGGCCTCCGCGAGCAGATAGCGGCCGCCGGGCGCGACGGCTCCGGTCAGCGCGGACACCTGCCACTGCGAACCGGCGGACGGTGACCCGGGCAGGTACTGGACGCTGAATCCGGACAGGTCGTATGCGGCTGAGCCGGCGTTGGCCAGTTCGACGAAGTCGCGGCTGAGCGTCGCCCCCGAGTTCCCGCCGCCCCCGTACACCTCGGAGATCACGGCGGACGCGGACGGGGCCGCGAAGGCGGCGGGCAGGGCGGTCGCCGAGAGGGTCACGGCGACCGCGCCGGCCAGCAGAACGGAACGATGTCTGGATATGCGCACGGAGACTGCCCCTCAGTGGGTGGTGAGGGAGCACAAGCTATGCGCGTAGAACCGGTGATGACAAGGCATCAGAGGTTAATTCCAGAAATCGTTCCGCGGTCCGTCCCGTACCGGTCGTCGAACGGATCCGGACCCGCCCTGATGTTCGGCCGAGGCGCCACTGTTCACGCTCTCGCCGCACGCCCGCCATGCCGCCGCAACGCAGGGGCAACACCCTTGCGGCGCACCGGTGTCCATGATGCGGCAATGGTTTGACCGGGTTGCGCCGGTCCGGTTACGTTGCGCGGCATGCAGCGATCCGCACACCTGACGACGCGAGGTCATATCGACCTGAAGCGTGTGTGCTCCGCCGTGTGTCAGCAGGTCTGAGAGCACCACGCCCGCGTGACCCGGCCCACGGCGGCCGTCGACCGGCCCCGCACCCACCGCCGCGTCCCGCAGGTG
The DNA here is from genome assembly GCF_042882365.1 of Streptomyces sp. NPDC058221. Lineage (NCBI taxonomy): Bacteria > Bacillati > Actinomycetota > Actinomycetes > Kitasatosporales > Streptomycetaceae > Streptomyces > Streptomyces sp. NPDC058221. Next base: position 17,379 of record NZ_JBHVWF010000014.1, read on the forward strand.
ACTCTCCACCGCACAGGCAGCGCCTCCCCGCCCCGCCCACAGGCCGGCGGCGGCCTGCCGGAGCTCCGTACGGGAGCACGCACCGCGTCACCCGCTGCCATCGAGGACCTGGAAGACACTGTGAACAGTCTGTCTGCGCCCGGCCGTCGCACCGATCCACTGCGCCGCTCCGACCTACCCGTCGCGGCGACCGCCCGCCGTCTCGCGGGCACCGGCTCCGTGTTCGGGGCGATCCTCGACCACGGACCGGTCGCCCGGTCCACCGTGGCCAGGCTCACCGGTCTCTCGCCCGCCTCGGTCACCGGCCATGTCGGCCAGCTGCTGGCCCGCGGTCTCGTCCGGGAGAGCGCGGAGACGTCGGGCCCACGGGGCCTCGGCCGGCCGCACATCCCTGTGGAGGTCGACACCGGCCGCTATCTGGTGGCCGGTGCGCACATCGCCGTCGCGCACTCCACCGTGTCCCTGATGGATCTGCGCGGCCGGATCGTGGCCGAGGACCGGCAGCCGCACCGCACCAAGGATCCACACCGGATGCTCGTCGAACTCGCGTCCCGGCTGCCCCGGTTGACGGCGGCGCACGCGGGCGGCCGCACGGTGCTCGCCCTGGGTCTCGCCACCGGCCACCGGGTCGATCCGGTGGCCGGGATGATCGTGGAGCATCCGCAGCTCGGCTGGCGGGACGTCCCGGCGCGCGACATCCTCGCCGCCGCGACCGGGCTGCCGGTCCACGTGGACAGTCACTCCCGGGCGCTTGCGCGGGCGGAGCAGCTGTTCGGCGAGGAGTCGACCCGCACCAGTACGGTCCTGCTCTTCGTCGGCGCGGTCGTGGACGCCGCCTTCGCCACCGAGGGCGCCATGCACCGGGGCCCGCGCTCGGGGGCGGGCAGCGTGGCGCATCTGCCGCTCGGCACCGGAGGTACGGGATCCCCAGGAGCGGGGGGCGACGGCGGAGCCGAGCCCTGTTCCTGCGGGCGTACCGGCTGTCTGCAGTCGGAGGTGTCGGAACGCGCCATGGTGCGGCGCGCGGCCGCTCAGGGGCTGGTCGTCGGATCGTTCCGGGAGCTGCTGGACCGGGCGCTGGCCGCCGATCCGAGAGCCGTGGCGCTGTTCCGTCGCCGGGCGCGCCTGGTGGGCCGGGCCGCGGCCCTCCTGCTGGACATGTTCGACCCCGAGGTGCTCGTCGTCGTCGAGCCGGGGTCCGGCCGGATCCCGGCATGTCTGGCCGATCTGCGGGCGGAGGTGGCGGAGCGCTCCTGGGTCTGCGAGGACCCCGAGCGGGCCGTGGTGCCGACCAGCTTCACCGGCTCCGTGCTGGCCACGGCCGGCGGGGCGGTGGCGCTCGGCGCCCTGTACACGGATCCGCTCGGGCCGTGGCCGGCACTGCCCGCGGTCTCCTGACGTCGCACCACAGCGGACCGTGCTTCCGCATCGGACTTAATTCAGGAAGTTGCATTGTTGACCGGGCCCGAATCCGGACGGGATGATGGATTCATGACCAGTCGGCAGCGGAATTCAGGGAACGCGTCCTTCGTGACGCGCGCCTTCCGCCCGCCCGTGACGGCTCCCGTTTCCGTCCCGCTCCTGTGTCGCCGCCCCTGTCCGGGCCTCCGCTAAGGGCTGTCCCGTAATCGGCCGGAATCTGATGCACTCGGCGAAAGCTCCGCGCCGCCGTGCGCCTCGCCCTGTCCGGCATGCCCTTTTTCGTGGACTCACCGCATTTCCCTGCCCCTTTCCGACTTTCCATCACGGGAGAGACGTTGACCGTCACTGTGTCCTCATATCCGGCGCCGCCCGCCGCCCCCGCGCCCGGCATCGTCCCGGACCGTTTCAAGCAGGCGTTCCGCCGCCATCCCGCCGGGGTCGTCGTCATCACCGCCGACGCGGGCCACGGCCCCATGGGTTTCACCGCGACCTCGCTCAGCTCGCTCTCGCTCGACCCGCCCCTGGTGTCGTTCGGTATCGGCACCACCTCCTCGTCCTGGCCGCACATCGAGCGGGCCCGTACGGCCGTCGTGAACTTCCTCGGCGCCGAACAGCAGGAGCTTGCCACCACGTTCGCCACCAGCGGCATCGACCGCTTCGCCGCTCCCACCCGCTGGCGGCGCCTGCCGGAGGGGGAGCCGGCGCTCGACGGGGTGGCCGGACGGCTGCGGCTGGAGATCGAACAACTCGTCCCGGCCGGCGACCACCGCATCGTCATCGCCCGCGTGGTGGACGTCCGGCTCGACGAGCGGCGCAGCCCGCTGCTCTTCCACGACGGCGCCTACCACACCCTCTGAGCACCCGCCCCGCCGACCACAGATCAGGAATTCACCATGCCACGCCACGACACGTACCGGACCGTCGGACGCAGGTCCTTTCTCGCACTCACCGGTGCGACGGTCATCGGTACGCTCGCCGCCTGCTCACACCAGGCCAAAACGGCGGCACGTGCCGAGCCCGTCGGGAGACTTCCCTCAGGAGCGCCGCCGCCCGGCACGAAACTCTCCATAGCCGTCCGTTCCACCAAACTCCAGCTGGGTCCTGCCGGATTGCAGGATGACGTGCCCTTCACGGTTTCCCAGTGGCCCAATCTGAGTGCGGGTCCCGATATCATCCAGGGATTCCGGGCCCATTCCATCGATCTCGCGGTCAATGCCGGAATCCCGCCGATCCAGGCCGAGGCCATCGGCGTCGGCGCGAAGATCGTCGCGGTGCAGGTGCGCAACAATCCCAGTTACGTCTTCGCGACCGCGCCCGGCTCGGACATCAGGACCGTGGCCGACTTCCGGGGCAGGAAGATCGGCTTCTCGCAGGGCCAGGCACAGGGCGTCGTCGTGCTGCGCGCACTGAAGAAGGCGGGCATCGCCAACAAGGACGTCGAACTGGTCGCACTGCCCAGCACCCAGTTCCTCACCGCACTGCAGTCCAAGCAGGTCGACGTGGCCCCGCTGGGCGAGCCGACGCTCACCAAGTACCTGACCCAGTACGGGAAGGACGGGGCCCGCGGCGTGAAGACCGACGTCGTGGACCTGCTCTCGGTCCTCTGGGCACCCGACGAGGTGCTGAGCGACAAGGCCAAGGCCGCCGCCGTCCGCTCCTTCGTCCCGCTGTGGGCCCGCGGGCTGGCCTGGGCCTGGGAGAACAGCGACGAGTGGATCGACACCTACTACGTCAAGGACCAGGGCGTCTCACGGGAGGACGGCAAGCGCATCGTCGCCTCACTTCACACACCGCAGTTCCCGGTGAGCTGGGACAAGGCCATCGCCTGGGAGCAGGAGACCGCCGACCTGATGGCCGCGGGTGGCTTCGTGCCGAAGCAGGACGTCACCGGGCTGTTCGACCGCCGCTTCGAGGGGCTGGCGGCCAAGGCCGTACCGGCCCGCTACCGGGAGACGTCATGACCGAACTACTGACCAACGCCCGTACGTCGGGCCGGGTGAACACGGCCGTCGCGCCCAAGGAGCCACCGGAGTCGCAGGCGGCCGCCCCCCGGTCCGCGGCGCCCCGTGCCACCCGCAGACGGCTCGGTCCCGGCCGGGCCGTCCCCTTCGGCAGGCTGATCGGGCCGGTACTGGTCATCGCCCTCTGGTGGTTCGCCTCCGCGATCGGCTACCTCGACCCCCGGATTCTGTCCGGTCCCGGCACGGTGCTCTCCACCGCGTCGGACCTCGTCTCCAGCGGCCGGCTCCAGGACAACGTCCTCATCTCGCTGCAACGCGCCGGGCTCGGGCTGTTCTTCGGAGTGGGCGCGGGCGTCGTGCTCGCCGTCGCGGCCGGGCTGAGCCGCACCGGTGAGTACCTCCTGGACGGGCCGCTCCAGATCAAGCGCGCCATCCCGTCCCTGGCCATGCTCCCGCTGCTGATCCTCTGGCTCGGCATCGGCGAACAGATGAAGGTCACCGTGATCGCACTCGGCGTCGCGGTGAACATGTACATCAACACGTACGCCTCGCTGACCGGCATCGACAGCCGCTACGTCGAGCTCGCCGAGGGACTCGACCTGAGCCGGGCGCAGTTCGTCCGCAAGGTCGTCGTACCCGGCTCGCTGCCCGGATTCTTCGTCGGACTGCGCCTCGGCGTCACCGCGTCCTGGCTCGGGCTGATCGTCGTCGAACAGATCAACGCCACCAGCGGCATCGGCTACATGATGTTCCAGGCCCAGCAGTACGCCCAGTCCGACGTGATCATCGTGGGCCTGGTCGCCTACGGGATCTTCGGTTTCGCATCCGACGCGGCAGTACGCGCCGTCGAGAGGAAGGTCCTGTCATGGCGACGCACACTGGCGGGCTGACCGACACCCGCGCCGCGGCCGGCACGGCTGTGCAGATCCCCGCGGTACGCACCCGGGGACTGGTCCGCGGATTCGGCGACCGGGACGTCCTCAAGGAGCTCGATCTCACCATCGCGGCGGGGGAGTTCACGGCACTGCTCGGCCGCAGCGGCTCGGGCAAGTCCACCCTGCTGCGGGCCGTCGCCCGGCTCGACCACACCGTCGAGGGCTCCGGTGAGCTCACCGTTCCCGACCGGGTCTCGCTCTCCTTCCAGGACTCCAGGCTGCTGCCCTGGCTCCGTGTCATCGACAACGTCGTCCTCGGCCTGCGCGGCCCGGGAGCCCGCGAACGCGGTCTCACCGCCCTGGCCGAGGTCGGCCTGGAGGGGCGCGACCGGTCCTGGCCGCACGAGCTTTCCGGCGGCGAGCAGCAGCGCGCCGCACTCGCCCGCGCCCTGGTCCGCGACCCCGAACTGCTCCTGGCAGACGAACCGTTCGGCGCCCTGGACGCGCTGACCCGGATCAGGATGCACGGCCTGCTGCGCGAACTGTACGAGCGCCACCGCCCCGCCGTGCTGCTGGTCACCCATGACGTCGACGAGGCCGTCGAACTGGCCGACCGGGTGCTCGTCCTGGAGGAGGGCCGGATCTCCGTCGACCTCACCGTCGACCTGCCCACCCCGCGTTCCCGCCGCGACGCCCGGTTCCAGGGGTACCGCGACACCCTGCTCACCGCCCTCGGCGTGACGCAGCCCCAGCCCCAGAACTCTTCCGAGCAGAAGGAAGCCCATGTCCCGCACGCCTGACCGCAAGCAGCTCCACCTCAACGCCTTCCTCATGTCCACCGGTCACCACGAGGCGTCCTGGCGGCTGCCCGAGAGCCCGCCCGAGGCCAACTCCGACATCGAGCACTACAAGAACCTGGCCCGGATCGCCGAACGCGGCAGACTGGACTCGCTGTTCCTCGCCGACAGCCCCGTCCTGATGGGTGACCCCGGCCGGCGGCCCGCCGCCAAGCTGGAGCCCACGGTCCTGCTGACCGCGCTGGCCGGTGCCACCCGCCACATCGGCCTCATCGCCACCGCGTCGACCAGCTACAACGAGCCGTACAACCTGGCCCGACGGTTCGCCTCACTGGACCATGTCTCCGGCGGCCGGGCCGGCTGGAACATCGTCACCACCGCGGGGGCCGACGCCGCCCGCAACTTCGACCTCGACGACACCCCGCTGCACCGCGACCGCTACCGGCGCGCCGGAGAGTTCGTCGAGGTGTCCACCAAGCTGTGGGACAGCTGGGCGGACGACGCCGTGATCGCCGACAAGGAACGCGGCGTGCACGCCCTGGCCGAACGGGTGCGGAAGATCGGGCACAGCGGTGAGTTCTTCCGCGTCGAGGGCCCGCTGAACGTACAACGGCCCCCGCAGGGTTATCCCTTGCTCGTACAGGCCGGTTCGAGCGAGGACGGCAAGGACTTCGCGGCCCGGTACGCGGAGGCGGTGTTCACCGCCCAGCAGACCCTGGAGGAAGGCATCGCCTTCTACAAGGACGTGAAGCAGCGCGCCGAGGCCATCGGCCGCAACCCCGACGGAATCAAGATCCTGCCCGGCATCGTGCCCGTCATCGGCGAGACGGAGGCCGAGGCCCTGGCGCTCGACGCCGAGCTGGAGAACCTCATCGTTCCCGAGTACGCCAAGCGGCAGCTCGCCCAGCGGCTGAAGATCGCCCCCGACGACCTGGACCTCGACGCCGAACTCCCCGATGACATCCCCACCGAGGACGAGATCGAGGGAGCCAAGAGCCGCTACACCCTCATCGTGGAGCTGGCCAGGCGGGAGAAACTGACCGTACGTCAGCTGATCGGCAGGCTCGGCGGCGGGCGCGGCCACCGCACCTTCGCGGGCACGGCCGAGCAGGTCGCCGACACCATCGAGCACTGGTACGACAGCGGCGCCGCCGACGGCTTCAACATCATGCCCGCCGTCCTCCCCTCCGGCCTGGAGGTCTTCGTCGACCGGGTGGTGCCGATCCTCCAGGAACGGGGCCTGTTCCGCACCGAGTACACCGCGAGCACGCTGCGCGGACACTACGGACTGCCGCGCCCCGCCAACCGGCTCTTCGAGACCGTCGACCGGAGCGAGGGTTCCTTCGGGATCGGTCTGGCGGAGGCCCGGTGACGGACTGTCCGACGCCGGAAGCCGGTACGCACCGGCAGCCGCCGCCCGGCTGGGCCCGGCGGCTGCTGGGCTACTGCCTGCGGCACCGCACCGATCTGCTCCTCGCCTTCGGTGCCGCGGTGCTCGCCGCCGTCGCCACCGCCACCCTGCCGCTCGTGCTGCGGCACGTGGTGGACGGGGTGGCGGCGGGCACCACCGCCTCGCTGGCCCCCTGGACCGTGCTGCTCGCCGCACTGGGCGCCGTCCGCTTCGGTGCGAGCTTCACCCGCCGCTACCGCTCGGGCCGGCTCTCCCTCGGGGTGCAGTACGACCTGCGCAACGACGCCTTCGCCGCTCTGCTCCGGCTCGGCGGCGCCCAGCAGGACGATCTGCGCACCGGCCAGGTGGTGAGCCGGTCCATCTCCGACATCACCCTCATCCAGACCCTGCTGCAGTTCCTGCCGAACCTCACCGGCAACGCGCTGATGTTCCTCTTCTCGCTGGTTTTCATGGCGGTGCTGTCACCGCTGCTGACCGTCGTGGCGCTGGTCGTTGGCCCGCTGCTCTGGCTGATCGCGCTGCGCAGCCGCCGCGATCTCTTCCCCGCCAACTGGCATGCCCAGCAGGAGGCCGCCGAGGTCGCCTCCACCGTCGAGGCGACCGTCACCGGTGTCCGGGTGGTGAAGGGCTTCGGCCAGGAGCAGCGCGAACTCGCCGGACTGGAGCGGCGTGCCCGCCATCTGTTCGCCTCCCGGCTGCGCGTCGTCCGTTTCACCAGCCGCTACAACCCCGCGCTCCAGGCCGTCCCCGCGCTCGGCCAGGTCGCCGTGCTCGCCCTCGGCGGCTGGATGGCCCTGCACGGCCGGATCTCGCTCGGCACCTTTCTCGCCTTCACCACCTACCTCGGCTCCTTCGTCACCCCGGTCCGCCAGGTGGCGACCCTCCTCACCGTCTGGCAGCAGGCACGGGCCGGCGCCGAACGGGTCCTGGAGGTCGTCGACGAGGCCCCGGTGATCACCGACGCGCCCGGGGCCCGCGCACTCCCGGACGAGCCGCCCGCCCTCGCCTGGCAGGACGTCACCTTCGGCTACGGGGACGCCGAACCGCTCCTGCGCGGCTTCACCCTCGACATCCGCCCCGGCGAGACCCTCGCCCTGATCGGCCCGGCCGGCTGCGGCAAATCCACCGCCGCTGCCCTGCTGCCCCGGTTCTACGACGTGCCGTCCGGATCGGTACGGGTGGGCGGCGGAGACGTCCGCGAACTCACCCTGGACTCCCTGCGCTCCCGGATCGGCTACGTCTTCGAGGAGAGCCTGCTGCTCTCCGACACCGTGCGCGCCAACATCGCCTACGGGGTGCCGGACGCCACCGACGAGCGGATCCGGGCGGCGGCCCGGATCGCCCGTGCCGACGAGTTCATCGAACGGCTTCCCCAGGGGTACGACACCGTGGTCGGTGACCAGGGCCTCACACTCTCCGGCGGACAGCGCCAGCGCATCGCCCTGGCCCGCGCCCTGATCGGCGATCCGGCCGTGCTCGTGCTGGACGACGCCACCTCGGCCATCGACGCCCGGGTGGAGGCGGAGATCCACCACCGGCTGCGGGAGGACGACCGCCGCCGCACCACCCTGATCATCGCCCACCGCGGATCGACGCTCGAACTCGCCGACCGCGTCGCGATCCTGGACGGCGGACGGATCACGGACACCGGGACACCGGACGAACTACGGCACAGATCGCCCCTGTTCCGCGAACTCCTCTCGACGGACGACGCCCCCGGCGCACCCACCGTCCCCGTCCCCGCCGCACCGGCCGGCTGCCCCACCCCGCACCTGTGGCGCCGGCCCGAGGGGGCGGGCGACCGGAATGAGGGGACCGCGGTCCGGGCCGCGCAGGCGCTCGCCGAGGCCGCGGCCATTGCCGGGCCCGGACGCGCCGGCCCCGGCGGCGGGGTGCTCGGCTCCGCCCCGCCGAGCCCCGAACTCATCGCCGCACTGGCCAGGATCCCGCTGCCCGCCGCCGACCCCGACGTATCCACCGGGCAGGCCGCCGCCGCCGAGGCGGACTTCGGACTCGCCGCTCTGCTGCGGCCCTTCCGGCTGCCGCTGCTCCTCGGCCTGCTGCTCGTCGCGCTCGACGCCGCCGCCCAGATCACCGTGCCGGTCCTCGTCCGCCACGGTGTCGACCAGGGCGTCGCCCACCACGCCGGCCACGTCCTGCTCGCCGCGGCGGCGGCCGCCGCCCTCGTGGTGGCCGCGAACTGGCTGATCGGCGTCGCACAGGTCCGCACCACCGGACGCACCGGCGAACGCCTCCTCTACACCCTGCGTGTGAAAACCTTCGCGCAGCTCCAGCGGCTCGGCCTCGACTACTACGAGCGTGAGCTCGGCGGCCGGATCATGACCCGGATGACCACCGACGTCGACGCCCTGTCCACCTTCCTGCAGACCGGCCTGATCACCGCCGTGGTGAGCCTGCTGACGGTGCTCGGCGTCCTGGTCAGCCTGCTGGTGATCGACGCGGAACTGGCGCTGGTGCTGCTCGCCGCGCTGCCGCTGCTGACCGTGGCCACCGCCGTCTTCCGCCACTACTCCGTACCCGCGTACCGCGAGGCCCGGGAGCGGATCAGCGCCGTCAACGCCTGCCTCCAGGAGAACGTCACCGCGATCCGGGTCACCCAGGCCTTCCGCCGCGAGAGCCGCAACGCCACCGGCTTCGCCGCACTCGCCTGGTCCTTCCGTGACTCCCGGCTGCGGGCCCAGCGCTACATGGGCACGTTCTTCCCGTTCGTCGAATTCCTCGGCACGCTCTCCTCCGCCGCCGTCCTCACCGTCGGCGCGGGACAGGTCCGCTCGGGGGAGCTCAGTGCCGGGACGCTCATCGCGTTCCTCCTCTACGTCGAGCTGTTCTTCTCGCCGATCCAGCAGCTCTCCCAGGTCTTCGACGGATACCAGCAGGCCGTCGTCGGCCTCGGCCGGCTGAACGGTCTGATGCGCACCCCCACCGGCACGCCGCCCGCGAAGGACGCCAGGCCGGTCCCCGCGCTGCGCGGCGAGGTCGAGTTCGACTCGGTCTCCTTCGGATACGCGGGCGGCGGCGGCCAGACGGTCCTGCGCGGGGTCTCGCTGCGGATCGCGCCGGGTGAGACCGTCGCCCTGGTCGGTGCCACGGGGGCCGGCAAATCGACCGTCGTGAAGCTCCTCGCCCGGTTCTACGACCCCTCCGCCGGCACCGTCCGGGTGGACGGGCACGATCTGCGCGAGCTCGACCTGCCCGGATTCCGGCGCAGACTCGGGGTGGTCCCGCAGGAGGCCCATCTGTTCAGCGGCACGGTCCGCGACGCCATCGCCTACGGGCGCCCCGACGCGACCGACGCCGAGGTGGAGCGGGCGGCCCGCGCGGTCGGCGCGCACGAGATGGTGGCCGGGCTCCGGCTCGGCTACCTCCAGCAGGTGGGGGAGCGGGGCCGCAACCTCTCCGCCGGGCAGCGCCAGCTCCTGGCCCTGGCCCGCGCCGAACTCGTCGACCCGGACGTCCTGCTGCTCGACGAGGCCACCGCCTCGCTTGACCTGGCCACCGAGCGCAGGGTGGCAGCGGCGACCGAGGTGCTGTCCCGCCGCCGTACCACCGTCGTCGTCGCCCACCGGCTGACCACGGCGGTCCGGGCCGACCGGGTGGTGGTGCTCGACGGGGGAGCCGTCGTCGAGACCGGCACCCACACCGAACTGCTCGCCGCCCACGGCCCGTACCGACGGCTGTGGGACGCCTTCCGCGAGAGCGGCCACGCAACACCGGCCGACCATCTGAGTGTCACCGAACTCGTCAAGGAGAACGCAGGATGACGGAGTACCGCGATTTCGGCCGCACGGGCGTCAAGGTCAGCCCGCTGTGCCTCGGCACCATGATGTTCGGTGCCCGGGGCAACACGGATCATGACGACAGCGTCCGGATCATCCACCACGCCCTGGACTCCGGCATCAACTTCGTCGACACCGCCGACGTCTACTCCGCCGGTGAGTCCGAGGCCATTGTCGGCAAGGCGCTGGCCGGCGGGCGCCGGGACAACGTCGTGCTCGCCACCAAATTCCACGGAAGCCTCGGCAGCGACCCCAACGAGCAGGGAAACTCCCGCCGTTGGATCATCCGGGAGGTGGAGAACAGCCTGCGCCGGCTCGGTACCGACTGGATCGACCTCTACCAGGTGCACCGGCCCGAGCCCGGAACCGACTTCGACGAGACCCTCGGCGCGCTGTCCGACCTGGTCCACCAGGGCAAGATCCGCTACATCGGCACGTCCACCTTCGAACCGTCCGCCATCGTCGAGGGCCAGTGGACCGCGCAGCGGCGCGGCCGCGAACGCGTCGTCGCCGAACAGCCGCCGTACTCGCTGCTGGCCCGCGGTATCGAGCGCGAGGTGCTGCCCACGGCGCAGCGGTACGGACTGGCGGTTCTCTCCTGGAGCCCGCTGGCCGGCGGCTGGCTCTCCGGCCGCTACCGCAAGGGCGCCGGCCAGCCGGTCTCCAGCCGCGCCGACCGGCAGGCCGAGCGGTTCGACATCGCCTCCTCGGAGAACACCGCCAAGCTGGACGCCGCCGAGGCGCTCGCCCAGCTGGCCGAGGAGGCCGGGCTCACCCTCGTCCAACTGGCCCTGGCCTTCGTGCTGGAGCACCCGGCCGTCACCTCCGCGATCATCGGCCCGCGGACCTTCGAGCAGCTGACGAGCCAGCTCGGCGCGGACCGGGTGCGGCTGAGCCAGGACGTGCTGGACCGGATCGACAAGATCGTCCCGCCGGGCACCAATCTGTCCTCCCGTGACGCGGGTTACCACCCGCCGGAGCTCACCGACCCGGCCCTGCGCCGCCGTTCGTACCCGGGGGTGTGAGTCAGGGCGTCGGCACGCGGTCCAGGAATCCGCTCACCGAGCTGATCCGTCCGTCGTCGGCAAGGGTGATCACGTCCGAGCCGGCGACGGGCGCCGAGCCGTCGGCCGCTACCAGCTCCCAGCTGAAGCGGGCCAGCGCGTGGTGCCCGTCCACTGTCCCGTCCGGCCGGAACGTGAACCCGGGGAACTGGGTCTGCGCACCGGTGATCGCGGCCGCCAGCTCCTGGTGGCCCCGGACGTCGGCCAGCGGGTCGGTGTACGTGGCGTCCTCGGTGAACGCCGCGGCGACGGCCTTCTCCAGCTCCTCGGGGGTGGCGGCGTTCCAGGCGGCGAAGTAGCGCTGGACGGCGTCGTCGTAGGCGGTCATCGTGCGGTCCTCTCCTCGGGCCCCCGGCCCGGTGGGCCGGGGGCGCTGTGCTCGTGAGGAACACGATGCCCGAGGGGACGGAAGGCGTCGATTACCTCCGGGGTAACGGCCGTCGGGGCAGGTCAGCGCCGGTGCTCGTCCAGGAATCCGAGGAGCGCGGTGTTCAGGTCCTCGGCGTGTGTCCAGCCGATGTTGTGCGGGCCGCCCGCGATCTCCACCAGGCGGCTGTCCCGGATGAGGTCCGGCAGCCGGCGCCCGGTGGAGTCGATGGGCAGGATGCGGTCCTCGTCGCCCTGCACGATCAGTGTCGGCACGTCGTTCTTGGGCAGGTCGTCCCGGAAGTCCGTCAGCCATGTCGGCACGCACGCGAGCGTGGCGTGGGCCGCGGCGCCGGCCGCGACCGTCCACTGGGAGCGCAGGGCCTGGTCGCTGATCCGGGTGCCGCCGAGCACATCGGCGTTGTTGAAGGCGTCCAGGAACTCCGTCAGATAGGCGGGCCGGTCCGCGACGATCGCGCTCATGATCCCGTCGAACACGCTCTGGTCGACGCCTTCGGGGTTGTCGTCCGTCTTCAGCAGGAACGGAGGAACCGGCGCCACCAGCGCCGCAAGGGAGACCCGCTGCGAGCCGTGGTTGGCGAGGTAGCGGGTGACCTCGCCGGTCCCCATGGAGAACCCGACCAGCACCGCGTCCTGGAGATCGAGCGTCTCCATGACGGCGTCCAGGTCCGAGGCGAAGGTGTCGTAGTCGTATCCGGCGGTCGGCCGGTCGGACCGCCCGAAGCCGCGCCGGTCGTACGTGATGACCCGGTACCCGGCGCTGAGCAGGACCGGCAGTTGCTTCTCCCACGACGCGCCGTTCAGCGGGAACCCGTGGATGAGGACGACGGGCCTGCCCTCGCCGTGGTCCTCGTAGTACAGCTCGATACCGGCGGAGTTCTCCCGGCCGGCGGTGATGTACGGCATGTGGTTCTCCCGTGCTTCGGTGGCACCGCGGCAGGGGCCGCGGCGATGGCGTCAGGATGCGGCCGACAGGCTTACGGCCGTGCGACGGCGGACGGGCCTACGGCTGCTCGTCCGCGATGACGTGCATGGCCGCTTCCTCGGCGGACGCGGCCGCCCCGTCGACGCCGACGTCCTCGCCGGCCATGCTGTCCGGCTCGTTCAGATCCAGCTCCCGGGTGAGCCGTCCGGCGCGTGCGGTCCCGACCTCCGCGTCCCACGGCTCGCCGTCCCCGTCCGCCACATCGCCCACGTCGTCGCCGGGCGGATCGGTGGACTCGGGCAGCTCCCGGGCCAGCCGGTTGTCCAGCGTCTCCCCGCTGACCTGCTCGGACGTGGTGGTGCCCCGGTCCTCCACGGCCCACGGCCGTTCGGGCGGCGAGTAGCCCTCGTCCAGGATGTCGGTCAGGCCCCGGTCCCGGCCTTCGAGGGTGTCCGCCGTGTCCAGCTGCTCCACGGGGTCGGAGGCCTCGGGCTGCTGGGGCTGATAGACGTCGTCGCCCCGGTCGGCATCATCCATGACGATTCCCTTCACGATGTCGGGGAGCCCGGTCATGCCTGCCGTACGCGGGGACAAGGGGGCATACCGGCCCGAATGCCTTCGGACATCCCGTACCACCCCTTCAGGATAGGCAGCCGGGGCCCGGCCCCGCAGTGTGCGGCCCGGTGCGGTCGGTGCACGGGCGGGGTCGGCCGGTCTGCGCGACCATGGAAGGTGCAGGCCGGGCCGCGAGGTGCCCGCCGGGGAGCCTGTCGTAGCGGCCGGCCCGGAAAGGTTGTCTGGAGAACCCGTCATGGATTATGCGGAGCGCTATCAGCTGGTGTTTCAGACGTCCGCCGTGGAGGACGACGCGGTGGTCGTCCGGCGGACGGCACAGTCCGGGGCGGGGGGATACCCGGTCTACGAGGACGAGACCGGGATCGTCCGCGCCGAGATCAGCGAACGCGGAGAGGTGCGCATGCTCGCCAGCGGCGGGCACCAGCTCCTCGGCACGCCGCTGGTGGTGCGGGAACCGGCTGCCTGAGGCGGGCCGCGGCCCGCCGTCCCTCCCGGGAGACGCGCCCCGGGAGGATGTGCGCATGACCGAACCGCTTCCGCTCGCCGGCATCACCGTCGTCAGCCTGGAACAGGCCGTCGCGGCGCCGTTCGCCACCCGTCAGCTGGCCGATCTCGGCGCCCGCGTCATCAAGGTCGAGCGCCCCGGTGGCGGTGACTTCGCCCGCCGCTACGACACCACCGTGCACGGCCAGGCCAGCTATTTCGTCTGGCTCAACCGCTCCAAGGAGTCCCTGACCCTGGACCTCAAAGCACCCGAGGGCCGCGAGATCCTGCACGAACTCCTCGCCGGAGCCGATGTGTTCGTGCAGAACCTCGCCCCGGGCGCGGCGGACCGGATGGGTCTCGGTGCCGCCGCGCTCCAGGCCCGTCACCCCTGCCTGATCCCCTGCACGGTCAGCGGCTACGGGACGAGCGGTTCGTGGTCGGACCGCAAGGCGTACGACCTCCTGATCCAGTGCCAGACCGGGCTGCTCTCCATCACGGGCTCGCCCGACGAACCCGCGCGCTCCGGTATCTCCGTCGCCGACATCGCCGGCGGGATGTACGCCTACAGCGGCATCCTGACGGCCCTGTTCACCCGGGCCACCACCGGCCGCGCCCGCACCGTCGAGGTCTCCCTCCTCGACGCGCTCGCCGAGTGGATGAGCCAGCCCGCGTACTACACGCGCTACGGCGGGACCCAGCCGCCGCGGATCGGTGCCCAGCACGCCACGATCGCCCCGTACGGTCCGTTCACGGCTGCCGACGGCAAGGAGGTGATGCTGTCGGTCCAGAACGAGCGTGAGTGGAGTGCCCTGTGCGCCACCGTTCTCGGCCGGCCCGGGCTCGTGGACGACCCCAGGTTCGCCACCGGTACGGACCGGGTCACCCACCGCGAGGAGCTGAACGCGATCGTCGCCCTGCGGTTCGCGGACCTCGGCAGGGACGAGGCCATGGAGCTCCTGGACCGGGCGGGCATCGCCAACGCCGGCGTCAACTCGGTCGAGGAGTTCATCGGCCATCCGGCGCTCGTCGAGCGCGACCGCTGGCGCGAAGTCTCGGTACCCGGCGCCCCGGCCCCCGTACAGGCACTGCTGCCGCCGGTGGATCTCGGCGGGGTCACCCCGTGCATGGGCCCGGTCCCTGAGGCGGGCCGGCACACCGGGCAGATCCTCGCCGGCCTGGGCCGCAGCCGCTCCGACATCGAGCGCCTGAGTGCCCTGGGAGTCGTGGACATCCCCGGCCCGTATCACGTGCCCATGTCCACTGACATCGTACCGACGCAGGACAATCCGGCCTGAGGCGTCAAACACTTGGTCGAAATTTTGCCCCTGGTGGGCCGCTTCGGCAGGACACCAGGCACACTCAACCTGTAGGAATCTCGCCACGAAGAGGATCACGCATGATCACGTTGAACAAGGAAGACGGCCCGGCGGATCTGGACGGGGTGACCCACCTGTCCATCGGGGTGTCCTGGGACCCCACGGTCGGCAGCAGTGGCGGGCTGATGGGGAAGCTTCGTCAGAAGAAGGGCACCGACCTCGACCTGATCGCCATCGCGATGCAGGGCGCGGACCCGGTCCGGCTGGCCGGCCTGGACTCCCTGGACCCGCTGGGCAACGGCTCGCTGGTGCACAGCGGCGACAACCAGACCGGGAAGGGCGACGGTGACGACGAGACGGTGACCGTCGACTTCGCCCGGGTGCCGACGAACATCACGTCCATCGTCTTCATCGCCGCCGCGTACAAGAAGGGCAGCTCCTTCCAGAACGCGCGCAACATCAGCTTCAAGGTGTACGACGCGACGGGTGGCAGCAGCCAGCAGGTCGCCGACATCTGGCCGAGCCTGCTCAGCAACGACAACGGCTGCGCCGTGGCCAAGGCGATGCGGGTCGGCGGGAGCTGGAAGCTTGAGGTGATCAACGAGACGGGGAAGATCAAGCAGGGCACCGAGCAGGCCCTGATGCGTTTCGCCGTGAGCAAGTAACCGGCGGACGGCCGCCGGGGGCGTGTTCCTGGAACGACCGGCCCCGGCCCGCACACGCGGTGGTTCAGTCCACCCGGCGTGTACGGGCCGGGGCTGTCGCGTTTCCGGAGGCCAGCGGTGACCTTGCCAGTTCGATGCAGCCGGCGGTGATCAGGCCCACGGCCAGCAGCTCGGGGAGCAGCCACCAGCCGGTGCGCAGGTGCTCGCCGAACAGGGTCACCCCGTACAGGACGCTGATGAGGGCGTCGCCCAGGGTCAGACACGGTTGGACCGCGACCAGCGTGCCCGCCTGGAGCGCGTTCTGGAGGAGGAACAGCGCGCCGACGCCGGCAGCGGCGGTGGCGTAGAGCTGCCAGGACTCCAGGAGCACCACCACCCCGTCGCCGTCGCTGAGCCTGGCCATGGCGTCCTTCATGAGGGCTGCGGTGAGCGCATATCCACAGGCAGCGGCCAGACCGAGCAGCGCGGCCCGGGGGTTGCCGCGGGTGGCCTGCGCCCCGGCGATCAGGGCCGTCTCGAAGAGGCCGGTCAGGATGAGCGCCGGAACCCACGCGGCCCCGTGCACCGATTCGCTGCCGCCGCCCGGCGCGGCCGAGGCCATGCCGAGGGCCAGACCGGCCGTCACCGCAGCCGCCCCGAACCAGACGTTCCGCGGCAGCCGCACCCGCATCACGTACCCCGCCACCAGCAGCGTCGCCGGCAGCTCGATCACGAAGATCGGCTGGACCACCGCGATCGGCCCGGTGGCCAGCGCCACGGCCTGGCAGACGGCCGCGACGATCACCAGACCGATCCCTGCCAGCCACACCTTCTGGCGCAGCAGATGGCCGATCAGCGACGCCCGCATCGCGTCCCGGTCGGGAACGTTCAGGGCGGCGCGGCGCTGGAGAACGGAGGCTGACCCGTTGCTGAGCGCGGTCAGGATGGCGAAGAGGACGCTGATCACCGGTCCATGATGCGGGCGGAATCGTCAGGATCCGGGTCCCGCCACGCGACGGCATGGCGCCGTGCCGATGATCGCCGACGGGTCCCGCAATCAGGACGGAATCCGACCTGATGCCCGCGTAGCGTGCAGCTCATGGCCGTGAAGAAGGACACCTCCGCCGTGGGCCCTGCCCCCGTAGTGCTCTCGACCCGGGCGCTGGGGCGCGCGACCCTGGAACGCCAGATGCTGCTCCGCCGCGCGGCGATGCCGGCCAAGGACGCGATCGGGCACCTCGTCGGCCTCCAGGCGCAGAACACCAAGCCGCCGTACTACCAGCTCCTGGCCCGGCTGGAGGGCTTCGACCCGGCGGAACTGGCCGCGCTGATGGAGTCGCGCGAGGCCGTCCGCATCGTCACCCTGCGTTCCACCATCCACACCCACACCGCCGACGACGCCCTGACCCTGCGTCCCCTCGTCCAGGAGGCCCGCGACCGGGAGCTCAGGATCTTCCGGAAGCGGCTCGTGGGCGTGGACCTGGACCGGCTGCGCGACATCAGCCGGGTGTACGTCGAGGAAGCGCCCCGCACTCCGAAGGAGATCCGCGAAAGGCTGCTCACCGAGTGGCCCGACGCCGACCCGCAGGCCCTGAGCACGGCCGCCCGCTGTGTGCTGCCGCTGGTCCAGGTGACCCCGCGCGGGGTGTGGGGGAAGAGCGGCCGGGTCGCGCTGACCACCGCCGAGCGGTGGCTCGACCGGCCTTCCGAGCCGGTGCCCGCACCCGATGCCACCGTGCTGCGCTACCTCGGTGCCTTCGGCCCCGCGTCCGTGCGGGACATGCAGTCATGGGCCGGTCTGACCCGGCTGCGGGAGGTGTTCGACCGGCTCCGCCCACAGCTCGTCACCTTCCGGGACGAGAACGGCGTCGAGCTCTTCGACCTGCCCGACGCCCCGCGCCCCGACGAGGACACCCCCGCCCCGCCGCGCTTCCTGCCCGAGTTCGACAACGTACTGCTCGGTCACGCGGACCGTACCCGCGTCATCCCGCCGGAGTTCAAGGGGCGCAACGGGGTCGGGAACCAGGCGTACGGGAGCGTGCTGTTCGATGGCTTCTTCGCGGCGATCTGGCGGCTGGACGCAGGCCGGGGCGGTGCGCCGACGACCGTCACCGTGCAGGAGATGCGGCCGTTCGGCGCGGCCGGGCGCGAGGCCGTCACCGAGGAGGCCGCGGCGCTGCTCGCGGTGATGACGGAGGCGGCCACGGACGGCAGCGGGTACGACGTCAGGTTCGACTCGTTCATCGATTTCGACGGGTGAGCGGGACCCGGAATCTGCCCGGTGTTCACCTTCACGTCACTCGGAATTCTCCGGCAATCAACTCGGATTTCTCACCGCTTCCTCATGAGCCCTTGGTTACGTGTCTCCGGCCGGCCGGTCCGGCACATACGACAAAGGAGGGGGCATGGTGTCGCGACCCGACATGGCTGCGTCCCGCGCGTCCGGGGACAGCGAGGCCTCGGACCAGGAGGGCGGCCAGCCGCTGCATGTCGCCAGCAGGCTGCACTCGTTCAACCGGTTCGAGCTGAAGTACCTGGTCCCCGTGGACCGGGCCGCCGAGATCCGTGAGGAGCTCGGCGAGCGGATGGACCAGGACCTGAACAGCCCGGAGGGCGGATACGGGGTCTGGAGCCTGTACTACGACAGCCCCGAGCTGCGGTTCTACTGGGAGAAGATCGAGGGCCTGAAATTCCGGCGCAAGCTGCGGATCCGGCACTACGGCGATCTCGACGGAGTCACCGACGAGTCGCCGGTGTGCGTCGAGATCAAGCAGCGGGTGAACCGGGTGACGCAGAAGCGGCGCATCACGCTTCCCTACGCCACGGCCAGAAGCCTGTGCGACGCGCGGGAGATGGTGGACCACTCACCCGGGGAGAGCGCCTTCGTCCAGGAGGTCCTGGATCTCGTCATCCGGCTGAACCTCCGGCCCACCGCGATCACCGGATACCAGCGCGAGGCGCTGGTCGGCCGCGACTCCGACACCGGGCTGCGGGTCACCTTCGACCGGCGGATCCGGGGCCGGGACCGCGACTTCCACTTCGGGACCGCCACGCCGGAGAACCGGTTCACCATCCCGCCCCACATGACGGTGATGGAGATCAAGGTCAACGAGCGCACACCGCACTGGATCACGGACCTGGCCGCGCGCCGGAACCTGAATCTGGTGCGGGTCAGCAAATACGTCCAGTCCATCGAGGCGTTCGGCCTGGCGCCCAGGTCGGTCTTCCACCTCGACGAGGCGGACTGTCCGCCTCCCACCCCCCACAGCCGGCTGCCGCTGGGGCAGCCGGCGGCGCCGCACGCGCCGGTGAAAGCAGGAGCACAGTGAACTTCGATCTGCAGGAACTCAGCGGGACGTTCAGCGTCGCCGACGTGGTCGCCGCCATGGCGCTGTCGTTCATCCTGAGCACGGTGATCGGTTACACCTACCGGTACACGCACCGCAACGTCTCGTACAGCCAGTCCTACGTCCAGACGCTGGTCATCGTCGGCATGATCGTCGCCCTGATCATGCTGGTGGTCGGCTCCAACCTGGCACGGGCGTTCTCCCTGGTCGGCGCGTTGTCCGTCGTCCGGTTCAGGAACGCGGTGAAGGAGACGAGGGACGTCGGGTTCATCTTCCTGGCGATGGCGATCGGCATGGCCTGCGGTGCCCGCTTCTACACCCTGGCCGCCGTCGGCGCCGTCGTGATCTGCGTCGTGATCCTCGTGATGTTCAAGTTCAGCTGGTTTGCCCTGAACGTGCAGCGCCAGGTCGTCAAGGTCCAGGTCCCCGCGGGTGAGGACTACACGCCTGCCATCCGTGACGTGCTGATCAAGTACACCAGCGAGTTCGAGCTGGTCAGTACCGAGACGATCCGCGGCGGGGCCCTGAACGAGGTGTTCTACACCGTGCGGATGAAGAAGGGCACCGAACCCGGTGACCTCGTCACCGCCCTGCAGGAGCGCACCTCCGGGCAGCGGGTGACGGTGCTGACCGGTTACGACACGACCGACCTGTGATGAGTGCGAGTGGCGGTACGCCGGCGCGCCGGCGGCGGCTGAAGGACCGCCTCCCGGTGCGGCTGCGGCACCACTGGAAACCGGCCGGAGCGCTGTGCCTGGGGCTGGCCCTGCTCGTGTACGCCTTCGGGGACGCCCGCATCTCGCCGTACGTCACCTCGGCCTCGCAGGTGGAGGCCAACACGATCACCGACGACGTCAGGGGCACGGTCGGCCTCTACGACACCACGGTCAAGCACTCGATCCATCTGTCGTACGAACAGACCGACTTCGACAAGATGATGAAGGAGTTCAAGGACGACGGGACCAAGGACCCCATCGAGGCCGACCTCACCATCGACGGGGTCTACCTCCAGGACGTGGGGATCCGGCTGAAGGGGAACTCCACCCTGCAGTCCCTGAGCGGAAACAAGGGCCGGGCCGGTGGCGGCGGGATGCCCGGCGGAGCCGGGCAGGACGACGCCCGTAAGCAGGGCGGCGCGGACGGGGCCGCGAACGGCGGCCCTCCTGGCGCCGCGGGTGGCACGGGAGGCGCAGCTGCCGCCGGTGGTGCCGGTGGTGCCGGTGATGCAGGCCGTGCGGGCGGTGATGATGCCGCGGGTGGTGGCAAGGCCGCCGGTGGCGCTGCCGCCGGCGGTGGCAGGGGAGGGATGACGCAGTACAACCTCTCCGCCGAGAAGCCGGAGGAGCTCCCCCTGCTCATCAAGATCGACGAGTACGTCGAGGGCCGCGCCTACCAGGGCGAGCGGGAGATCTCGCTGCGCCCGGGAGCCGACGCACAGGTGCCGCTGAACGAGGCTCTGGCGCTGTCGATGACGGACAGGAGCGGGGCGACGGCCGAGCGGTACGGCTTCACCACGGTGGCCGTCAACAACGGCCCGACGGTCACCCGGCTCATGGTCGAGAACCCCGACACCGACTACGCCGAGGCCATCGACGGCAAGGGGATCCTGTACAAGGCGAGGGCCGGCGGCAGTTTCGCCTATCAGGGCGATGACCCCTCGGACTACGAGACGTCCTTCCGGCAGTTGAACAAGGTCGGCAGCCAGGACCTCGAACCCGTCATGAAGCTCGTCAAGTGGGTGGACCAGGCGTCGGACAAGGAGTTCGCCGCCGACCTCGGCAAGCACGTCGACGTCGAGTCCTTCGCGGAGTACGTCGCCGCGCAGAACCTGATGATGAACTTCGACGACATGGCGGGGCCCGGCAAGAACTACCTGCTCTGGTACGACCTCGACACCAAGAAGTTCTCCGTCCTGGGATGGGACTACAACCTGACCTTCAGCGGAGACACCGCGGCCGGACCGGACGACTCGATGAGCATGGGCGGCGGCCGCCCCCAGGGCGCGACCGAAGGTGCCGAGGACGGTGCCGGGGCAGCCGGGGGCGGAGCAGCTCAGGGCAAGGGCGACACTCCGGCAGCTCCCGAAGGGGCGCCCGAGGGGATGCCGGGCGGCAACGGAGAAGGCGGTCCGCAGGGCGGCTTCCCCGGCGGCGCAGGCGGGGACGGAAAGGGCGGAGACGGAAAGGGCAAGGGCGGTGGCGGCATGAGCGGCCACGCGCTGAAGGACCGCTTCCTGGAGCTCGACGCCCTGGATCCCGTGTACAAGAAGGCGTACAAGAAGCTGTACGAAGAGCTCTTCGACTCCGGCGCGGCGCTCAAGGCGCTGGACGCCATCTCCGGCCAGGCGGAGACGGCCGGTGTCGACGCGGCGGAGCTGAAGAAGGCCGTGGCCGCGCTGCGCACGACCGTCACCGCGCGCACCGAGGCACTGGCGAAGAACACGGAAGTATCCGGCTGACGACCGGCGCCCCGGACCCGGATCCCCCGATCCGGTCCGGGGCACCGGCACGCCCAGCCCGATCCGGCCTGATCCGAACGAAAGGCCCCAGCCGTGACCGCCTCATCACCCCGGCACAGCGTTCTGGTCGTCGAGGACGACCCGAGCATCCGCACCCTGCTCACCTCCGCCCTGCACGCCGCCGGGTACTCCGTCGCAGCGGCGGCGACCGGGCGGGACGCCCTGTCCGAGATGGACCGCGGCGGGCCGGACCTGATCGTGCTGGACGTGATGCTCCCCGACACCGACGGCTTCACGGTGACGCGTGAGCTGCGTGCCCGGGGCGTCTACACCCCGGT
Source organism: Streptomyces sp. NPDC058221 (assembly GCF_042882365.1). Lineage (NCBI taxonomy): Bacteria > Bacillati > Actinomycetota > Actinomycetes > Kitasatosporales > Streptomycetaceae > Streptomyces > Streptomyces sp. NPDC058221. The sequence goes on from NZ_JBHVWF010000014.1 coordinate 39,183, forward strand.
CCTCTTCCTCACCGCGCGCACCGACGTCGAGGACCGCATCATCGGTCTGAGTTCGGGCGGGGACGACTACGTCACCAAGCCGTTCCACGTCCAGGAGATCCTGTTGCGGGTGCGCGCCATCCTCCGCCGCAGCGCGGGACCGCGCGCGACGCCTCCCGCGGAGCGCCCGCCCCTGCGCTACGCCGACCTCACCCTCGACGAAGAGGCACACGAGGTGCAGCGCGCCGGCCGGCGGGTGCCGCTGTCACCGACGGAGTTCCGGCTGCTGGCCTGCCTCATGGCGCAGCCCGAGAAGGTACTGGAGAAGCAGCAGATCCTGCAGCGGGTCTGGCACTACGACTTCGCCGGTGACACCCGCATCGTCGACACGTACATCAAGAATCTGCGGCGCAAGATCGACCGCTCCGGGCAGCCGCTCATCCACACCGTGCGGGGCGTCGGCTACTGCCTGCGTCTGCCGAGGGAGGAGGAGCCGGTGTGAGAGGGGTCCCGAGGCGGCTGCGGCCCCGCTCCCTGCGTACTCGGCTGGTGCTCATCGCCACGGTCCTCGCCACGGCCGCGGTCCTGGCGTGCCAGGCCACCGGGCTGACCCTCATGCGCTCCTGGCTCATCGGGCAGGTCGACGACCGGCTCACCGACTTCCGTCCGCCCCCGCCCGCCTACCGGGACATCGCCAACGGCACCGTGCCCTCCCACCGGCCGCCCGCGCACGAGACCCTGCCCTCGGACTTCCGCGTCTACTTCTACGACGCCGACGGCCGCCTCCTGCCCGACTCGCTCGGCAGCGGCCGGGGCGAACCGCGGCTGGCCGGGAGGATCACCGCGCGCCGGCCCGTGGACGGACGCCCCGCCACGGTGCCCGCCCTGGACGGCGGCGGCAGTTGGCGCGTGGTCGCCGACTCGGGGCCGGACGGCATGCGCGCGGTCGTCGCCCTTCCCCTGGACACGGTGCAGGAGGCGACGGCCAGGCTGCTCTGGTTCAGCCTGGCCGTCGGGGCGGTCGCCGCGGGTGGAGTCGTGCTGCTGGGCGGCGCCGCCGTGCGCCTCGGCCTGAGGCCGCTGACCCGCGTCGAGCACACCGCCCGGCGCATCACCAGCGGTGAGCTGGAGGAGAGCGTCGCCGACACCAGCCCGGACACCGAGGTCGGCCGTCTCGGTATCGCCTTCAACACCATGCTCGACCAGCTGCGCGCGGCCCTGTACCGCAAGGACAGGACGGAGCGCCGGCTGCGCCGCTTCATGGCGGACGCGGGGCACGAACTGCGCACCCCCCTGACCTCCCTGCAGGGCTTCGCCGAACTCCTGCTGCAGGAACCGCACATGTCCGTCCGCCGCAGCCGTGAAGCCCATGAACTCATCGCGCAGAACGCCGAGCGCATGAGCCGTCTGGTCGACAGCCTCTTCCTGCTGGCCAAGCTCGGCGACGTACCCACCGCCGAGCGGGGGCCCGTCGACCTGCTCTCCCTGGCCGCCGACGCCATCGCCGCCTCCGCCGTGCGGCATCCGGCGTGCCGCATCGGGCTGGGCCCGCTCGGGCCGGCCGGGGCCGCCGGTCCGGGGGAGCTCGATGTCGTGGAGGGATCCGGTGACCCCCACCAGCTCGCCCAGGTGGTGTCCAACCTGCTGGACAACGCCTGCACGCACACCCCGTCCGGTACCGGCATCCAGGTGCACGTCGGGAGCCTGCGGGCCGGCCCGAGCACCGGCGGCGCCGACCGGCCCGGCCGCACCAGCGCCAATCCGGCCCTGCCGTACGGCGCGCTCGCCCACGTCATCGAGGTCGCCGACGACGGCCCCGGGCTGACGTCGCGGGAGGCGCGGCAGGTCTTCGACCGGTTCTACCGGGCGCCTGCGGCCTCCGGCGCCCCGCGTGACAGAGGTTCGGGCCTCGGCCTTGCCATAGCCTCGACGATCGCCGAAACGCACGGCGGCCGCCTGGAGCTCGACACCGCACCCGGCGAAGGCTGCACGTTCCGGCTGCTCCTGCCGGACGACTCCGCCCGGGACAGCACGGGTCCCGGCCCATGACCACCGGCCCCTTCCGGGTCGTGCACCCCTGGACACCCGCCCGCGTGACCCGTCTCGGCCCGCACGGCGGTTGCGGCAGAAGTCCCGCACCGCGGCCACGGCAGACGCCCGGCACCGCGGCTACGGCAGCAGCCCCGCCCGCCGGGCCGCTACGACCGCCTCCAGCCGGGTGTGCGCACCGAGCTTGCGCATCGCGGAGCGCAGATAGCCCTTCACCGTCTCCGGGCGCAGCCCGAGCCGGTCCGCCGCCACCGCGTTCGTCGCGCCCGCCGCGACACAGGCGAGGACATCGACCTCGCGCGGCGCCAGCAGCACCTCCCGGGACCCCGGGGCCCGGGCGCCGGCCGCCGAGGCGAGCCGCCCGCACACCGCGAGCAGCTCGTCGCGCAGCGCCGGGTCGAGCACCTTCGGCACGAGGGCGCGCAGCTCCCGGTGCGCCTCCCTGACGTCCTCCCAGGCTTCAGGGGCGGCCCGCGGATCGGTCACCTCCTCCCGGGTCACGGCGAGCAGCTGCTGCACCTCGTCGCGTACCGCCAGCGCCTGCTCCACGTCGCGGGCGGCCGCGACCGCCGCGTCGAACGTGCGGTCGCCGAGCGTCAGCGGCTCGCGCAACGCCCCGTACAGCACACCCCGCACCTTGCGCCGCACCACGACGGGCACCGCGACGACCGAGCGCAGGCCCTCCGCGGCCACGGCCATGTCGTACTCGTGGCTGATGTGGCGCGAGGAGTGGTAGTCGGTCACCGCGCACGGCCTGGACAGTGCGATCGACTTGCCGCCAAGACCGCTGCCGGCCGAGATCACCAGCCCGCGCAGGGCAGCGGTGTGCGCCCCGTTCAGCTCCGCGATCCTGGCGTGGCGGGTGTCGGAGAGCAGCCCGCCGAACGCCACGGGCAGACCGCTCGTCCGGCGCAGCCGCAGCAGCGCGGCCTGCATCTCGATCGCATCGACGGATTCCGGCACGATGACGCCTCTCTGCCCGGCCCCCAGGGGGCCACTGCCTCCGGAGCACCCCCGTTCGGGGGTGGTGAGACCCGGGTCACTGTTTACATCATGTCAGGACCCGGGAGACCGGTCCGGTCCGCAATGAGGAGGGCACATGTCGGCAACCAGTGCGACGGAGACGTTCCGGGCCGCCCGGGACTTCCTGCTGAAGAACCGGGAGGACTACGGCGCGGCCTACGAGGGCTTCCGCTGGCCCCGGAGCGATCACTTCAACTGGGCCCTGGACTGGTTCGACGTCATCGCCGAGAACAACGACCGCACCGCCCTGCACATCGTGGAGGAGGACGGCCGGCGCACCGAGATGTCCTTCGCCAGGATGTCCGCCCGCTCCAACCAGGCCGCGAACTGGCTGCGCGCGCAGGGCGTACGGGAGGGCGACCGCATCCTCGTCATGCTCGGCAACCAGGCCGAGCTGTGGGAGACCGCCCTCGCGGCGATGAAGCTGCGCGCCGTCGTCATCCCCGCGACACCGCTCCTGGGCCCGGCCGACCTGCGTGACCGGGTCGAGCGCGGCCGGGTCCGGCACGTCCTGGTCCGGGACGCCGACACCGCCAAGTTCGACGAGGTGCCCGGCCGCTACACGCGGTTCTCCGTGGGCGCGGAGACCCAGGGCTGGCTCGACTACGCCGGCGCCGACGAGCAGCCGGAGACCTTCACGGCGGACCGGGAGACCGACGCTGACGAACCGCTGATGCTCTACTTCACCTCGGGCACGACCGCCAGCCCCAAACTCGTCGAGCACACCCATGTGTCCTACCCCGTGGGCCACTTGTCGACGATGTACTGGATCGGGCTGAAGCCCGGCGATGTGCACCTCAACATCTCCTCGCCCGGCTGGGCCAAGCACGCCTGGTCCAATCTCTTCGCGCCGTGGAGCGCCGAGGCGACCGTCTTCATCTTCAACTACACCCGGTTCGACGCGGGCCGGCTGATGGCCGAGATGGACCGCTCCGAGATCACCAGCTTCTGTGCCCCGCCCACCGTCTGGCGGATGCTCATCCAGGCCGACCTCTCCCAGCTGAAGACCCCGCCGCGTGAGGTCGTCGCGGCGGGCGAACCGCTCAACCCGGAGGTCATCGAGACCGTCCGCCGCGCGTGGGGCGTCACCATCCGGGACGGCTTCGGCCAGACGGAGACCGCCGTCCAGGTCGCCAACACGCCCGGCCAGGTGCTGAAGGCCGGCTCGATGGGACGTCCCAGCCCCGGCTTCAAGGTCGTCCTCCTCGACCCGGTCAGCGGGGAGCCCGGCGCCGTCGAGGGCGAGATCTCCCTCGACCTGTCGGCCCACCCGGTCGGACTGATGACCGGCTACCACGGCGACCCGGACCGTACCGCCGAGGCCATGGCGGGCGGCTACTACCGCACCGGGGACATCGGCGCGCGCGACGAGGACGGCTACATCACCTACGTGGGCCGCGCGGACGACGTCTTCAAGGCCTCCGACTACAAGATCTCGCCGTTCGAGCTGGAGAGCGCCCTGCTGGAGCACGAGGCCGTCGCCGAGGCCGCTGTCGTCCCGGCGCCCGACCCGGTACGGCTGGCCGTCCCGAAGGCCTACGTCGTCCTCGCCGAGGGCTGGGAGCCTGGGCCCGACACGGCCAAGGTGCTCTTCGCCCACTCCCGGTCCGTCCTCGCCCCGTACAAGCGGATCCGGCGGCTGGAGTTCGCCGAACTGCCCAAGACCGTCTCGGGCAAGATCCGCCGGATCGAGCTGCGAGAGGCCACGGCCCGGGGCACCGGCGCCGAGTACGCCGAGGGGGACCTGACATGACCGAGCTGTCCTACGCCCACGGCACCGGCACCACCGCCCTGCTCGGCGACACCATCGGACGCAGTCTCGACCGGGCGGTCGACGCGTTCGGCGACCGCGAAGCACTGGTCGATGTGGCCTCCGGCCGGCGCTGGACGTACACCGAATTCGGCACGGCGGTCGAGGAGTTGGCCCGCGCCCTGATGGCATCCGGGGTGGCCAAGGGGGACCGGGTCGGCATCTGGGCGCTCAACTGCCCCGAGTGGGTGCTCGTCCAGTACGCCACGGCCCGTATCGGTGCCGTCATGGTCAACATCAACCCCGCGTACCGGGCGCACGAGCTGGAGTACGTGCTGCAGCAGGCGGGGGTCTCGCTCCTGGTCGCCACGCTCTCGCACCGCACCAGCGACTACCGGGCCCTGGTCGACGAGGTCCGGGCGAACTGTCCCGCGCTGCGCGCCGTGCACTACATCGGCGACCCCAGCTGGGACGAGCTGCTGGCCGTCAGGGACACGGTGGCCCCGGAGCAACTCGCCGCTCGTGAGGCGGAGCTGTCCTGCGACGACCCGATCAACATCCAGTACACCTCCGGCACCACGGGCTTCCCCAAGGGAGCCACGCTCTCCCATCACAACATCCTCAACAACGGCTATTTCGTGGGGGAGATGGTCGCCTACACCGAACAGGACCGGGTCTGTCTGCCGGTCCCCTTCTACCACTGCTTCGGCATGGTCATGGGCAACCTCGGCATCACCTCGCACGGCGCCTGCATCGTGATCCCGGCCCCCGCCTTCGAGCCCGCCGTCGTGCTGGCCGCCGTTCAGCAGGAGCGCTGCACCTCGCTGTACGGCGTCCCCACCATGTTCATCGCCGAGCTGAACCTCCCCGGCTTCGCCTCGTACGACCTGTCCTCGCTGCGCACCGGCATCATGGCCGGATCGCCCTGCCCGGTCGAGGTGATGAAGCGCGTGGTGGCCGAGATGCACATGGACGAGGTGTCCATCTGCTACGGGATGACGGAGACCTCCCCGGTCTCCCTGCAGACCCGCCGCGACGACGACCTGGAACGCCGCACCGGCTCCGTCGGCCGCGTGATGCCGCACATCGAGGTCAAGGTCATCGACCCGGCGACGGGCGTGACGCTGGAGCGCGGCGCCTCGGGCGAACTCTGCACCCGTGGCTACAGCGTGATGCTCGGTTACTGGGAGCAGCCCGAGCGGACCGCCGAAGTGATCGACGCGGGACGCTGGATGCACACCGGGGACCTCGCGGTGATGCGGGAGGACGGCTACGTACAGATCGTCGGCCGGATCAAGGACATGATCATCCGTGGTGGTGAGAACGTCTATCCGCGCGAGATCGAGGAGTTCCTCTACGGGCACCCCAAGATCGCGGACGTGCAGGTCGTGGGGGTGCCGGACGAGCGGTACGGCGAGGAGATCCTGGCCTGCGTCATTCCCGGGGACCCGGCGGACCCGCCGAGCCTGGAGGACATCACGGAGTTCTGCAGCGGGCAGCTGGCCCACTACAAGGTGCCGCGTCTGCTGAGGATCCTCGACACCTTCCCGATGACGGTCAGCGGGAAGGTCCGGAAGATCGAACTGCGGGAGGACTACGCCCGGTAGGACCGGGGCCGCTTGGCGCGGGCAGGGGCGCTGTCAGGCGGCTTCGATGATGTCGCCCGCGACGCCCCGGGTGGCGGCCGCCCATTCGATCAGGAGTACCTCGTACGCGGCGGACTCCACGGATGACCAGTCCTGTCCGGCACGGGCGTCCACGAGCGCGCGGATTGCCTCGTTGGCCTCGACGGCGGCCGGGTGGGCCGGCTGGGCGAGGTAGACGGGCTGCGTGGTGCGCGGCGTGACCGAGGGTGGAGAAAGCCGTGGAGTTAAGACCATGCGCCCCACTGTAAGGCCCGCCACCGACAACGGACCGAACATCTGTGGCCCCTGGCTCGAACGTGACCGATAGCACTCACTGTGGCCGGACGGTTTCTGTGAGGTGCGGCACGTCCCGGCGCATACAGACCCTCGGCCACCGGTCCAGTCCGTGCTCCGCCTCCTCGGCCCGGATCTTGCGCAGCCCGTCGGTGAGTTCGCGGTCCGCCAGCACGCGGAAGCCGAGCCGGGTGTAGTACGGCGCGTTCCACGGGACGTGGGAGAACGTCGTCAGGGTGAGCGCGGCCAGCGCCTCGGCCGCGGCCCAGCTGCCCGCATGCGCGATGAGGCCGTTGCCCAGACCGCGCCGGGCGGCCGACGGATGGACCGACACCTGCTCGATGTGGCAGGCGCCGTCGACCGGATCGGCGACGAGATAGCCGAGCGGCCGGTCGTCGGCGGCGACGGTCACCCAGGCGCGACCGGCCCGGCGGTACTCGTCCAGGACGTCCAGGGACGGCGGCTCGTCGTCGGCCACGCCGGCCATGCCGACGGCGCGGAACGGCTCGCCCGCGGCACGCTCGATGTCCTGAAGCAGTGGCAGATCCGAACGTCGGGCAGGGCGGATGCGCATACCTCATTATGCCGCGTGGTGCCCGCGGCGCGGTGCGCGAGCGGCGCTCAGGCGCCGGTGCTGACCAGTTCGTCCGCCGGGCCGTTCACCGGCTGCGGGCTCCCGGTGAGATCCATGACGAACAGTGGTATGCCGAGCCCGTCCGCACGCTCCCGGGCATCGGGCGCGTATCCGGCGAGCGAGAAGAACACACCGGACACCGACGTGCTCAGCGCGTTGAGCCACAGGCATTCGACGTCGCGCAGCGCGGTGGCCCGGGTGGTGGAGTCGACCTGGGCGATCAGCCCCGCCGCCCGCAGATCGATCCGGGACGAGGGCCGTTCGGCGGGCTGTGCGACATCCCGGTACCCGAGCCACTTCAGATACAGCGCGGCGGCGCCGACCGCGTCCCGTGCGGTACGGATCGTCAGTGGCCGGAAGACCGGCCTCGGGGTGGCCGCGGTGCGCGGCAGCGGTATGTGAGACGGCCGCACCGGCCGGTCCGCCCGGCGCGGGCCTGCGCCCGGCGGACGGCCGGGAACGGCCACCGGGCGGACCGGGATGCGCAGCACCGTCCCGCACGGACAGCCCAGCTCGGGCTGCGGCCACTGGTCGTGCCGCCCGCAGGCGCGGCAGCGCACCGTCACCCAGTCGTCGTTCCAGGTGCGGTGGGTGATCGTCGAGACGGGGGCCCCGCGCAACAGCGGCGGGGCGGTCGGGGCACCGCACGGGCACGGGTAGGCGGGCGTGACGTACATGTGGTCGCGGCGGCAGGCCGGGCACCGTAACGGCACTGACTCCACCATGGCCTCCCTCCGCCGCGCGGGCGCGGAACGGCCCGGAATCCGGGCGGCTGCGCTCCGTACCCCCATGCTCCACCAAGAGCGAGGTCCCGGGGAGGGACTTGGCCCACTTCGCGGGATCGCCCGGCGGAACGGCTCCGTCCCGGGCCGCTCCCGGCGCCTCTCTTGACGGCTGTCCGGGTGCACTTTAGATTTGCTTCCGTATAGCAGAATCAAATTTCCGCAATACGGAATTGGTGCTCTCAGGTGGCGCGACAGAGCCCGACTCCTCCAGGTTCGAGCAGGAGCACTCAATGCCTCGTATGACCGCTGCCCGAGCGGCAGTTGAGATCCTCAAGCGCGAAGGCGTCAGCAACGCGTTCGGTGTGCCGGGCGCGGCGATCAACCCCTTCTACGCGGCCCTCAAGGCCTCCGGCGGGGTTCATCACACGCTCGCCCGCCACGTCGAGGGCGCCTCCCACATGGCGGAGGGCTACACCCGGGCCACCCCCGGGAACATCGGCGTCTGCATCGGTACGTCGGGACCGGCCGGCACCGACATGATCACCGGCCTGTACTCGGCCATCGCGGACTCGATCCCGATCCTGTGCATTACCGGCCAGGCGCCCACCGACGCCCTCCACAAGGAGAGCTTCCAGGCCGTCGACATCGCGTCGATCGCCAAGCCGGTCACCAAGGCGGCGACGACCGTCCTGGAGGCCGCGCAGGTCCCCGGCGTCTTCCAGCAGGCGTTCCACCTGATGCGCACCGGCCGTCCGGGCCCGGTCCTCATCGACCTGCCGATCAACGTGCAGATGACCGAGATCGAGTTCGACCCCGAGCTGTACGAGCCGCTGCCGGTGCACAAGCCCGCCGCGAGCCGCAAGCAGATCGAGCGCGCCGTGGAGATGCTGAACGCCTCCGAGCGGCCGCTGCTCGTCGCGGGCGGTGGCATCCTCAACGCCGACGCCTCGGACCTCCTGGTGGAGTTCGCCGAGCTGACCGGCGTGCCGGTCATCCCCACCCTGATGGGCTGGGGTGCCATCGCGGACGACCACGAGCTGAACGCCGGCATGGTGGGTCTCCAGACCTCGCACCGCTACGGCAACGCGACCTTCCTGGAGTCCGACTTCGTCCTCGGCATCGGCAACCGCTGGGCCAACCGTCACACCGGTGACGTGGGCGTCTACACCGAGGGCCGGAAGTTCGTCCACGTCGACATCGAGCCCACCCAGCTGGGCAAGATCTTCGCCCCCGACCTCGGGATCGCCTCCGACGCCAAGGCGGCGCTGGAGCTGTTCGTCGAGGTGGCGCGCGAGCTGAAGGACGCCGGCAAGCTGAAGGACCGCTCGCAGTGGGCCGCCTCCGCACAGGAGCGCAAGGCGAAGCTCCAGCGGCGCACGCACTTCGACAACGTGCCGCTGAAGCCGCAGCGGGTGTACGAGGAGATGAACCGGGCGTTCGGCCCGGAGACCCGCTACGTCACCACGATCGGACTCTCCCAGATCGCGGGCGCGCAGATGCTGCACGTCTACCGCCCGCGCCACTGGATCAACGCCGGCCAGGCGGGCCCGCTCGGCTGGACCATCCCGGCCGCGCTGGGCGTCGCCACGGCCGACCCCGAGGGCTCCGTCGTCGCGCTCTCGGGCGACTACGACTTCCAGTTCATGCTGGAGGAGCTCGCGGTCGGCGCGCAGCACCGCATCCCGTACGTGCACGTCCTGGTGAACAACTCCTACCTGGGGCTGATCCGCCAGGCGCAGCGCAACTTCGACATCGACTTCCAGGTCAACCTGGAGTTCGAGAACATCAACTCCCCGGAGCTGGGCGTCTACGGCGTGGACCACGTCAAGGTCGTCGAGGGTCTCGGCTGCAAGGCGATCCGGGTCACCGAGCCGGACCAGCTGCTGCCGGCCTTCGAGGAGGCCAAGAAGCTGGCGGCGGAGTTCCGGGTGCCGGTGGTGGTCGAGGCGATTCTTGAGCGCGTCACGAACATCTCGATGAGCGGTTCGGACATCGCGTCGGTCAACGAGTTCGAGGACGTCGCGTCGGAGCCGGGCCACGCGCCGACGGCGATCCGCCCGCTGACGACGGCCTGACCCCTGGGCCCTGCGGCCCCCGCCTCCCGTCCAAGGGGAGGCGGGGGCCGTGTTGTTGTGCCCCGGAAGGGGGGTGTCCTCAAGCGCCGGACGGGCTTGAAAGATGTCCTCAATCGCCGGACGGGCTTGAAGGGTGTCCTCAAACGCCGGACGGGCTTGAGCGATGCTGGACGGGCTTGAGGGGTGTCGGACGAGTTCGAGAGATGCCGGACGGGCTTGACTGCGCCGGGTTGTCCCCCCCCAGCCCGTCCCCCCAGTCCGCCCCCCCAGTCCGTCCCCCCCCAGCCCGTCCCCTCAGCCCGTCCGGCGTTTGAGGACGGAACCGTCAGGGCGGGGGCCCGGACCGGGATTGTGTGGGCCGGCCCTGTGCAACCCCAGCCCGTCCGGCGTTTGAGGACGGAACCGGTCACCCCATGGGCGCGCGCACGCGAAAGGGCGTGGAGCACGGGACCGTAATCCGTGCTCCACGCCCTGGTACAGGGAATGACAGGGGCCGCGGCGGAGGGCGACGGGGGCGGAGGGCCCGGCTCCTTCAGGTCAGGAGACGGGACCTCCACCCACACCACCGCACTGGCGTCGCACATCCGCCGCGGCCTCGTCCTGCCCGCGTCGCGCGCAACCCCTCATCCGGGTGGGCGCGACGGCGCGGGCAGGGCTTGGGGGCCCAACGGGAGGGGTCAGTCCTCGCGCAGGGCGCGGACGGCCTCCTCCACGCGCTTGCCGTACTCGGCATCCGCGGCGTGGAAGTGGGCGAGGTTCTTCTCGATCACGTCGTCGCGGGTGACCTGGGACAGGCCGCCCGCGATGTTGGCGATCAGCCGGCCCTTCTCGTCGTCCGACATCAGCCGGTACAGCTCGCCCGCCTGGAAGAAGTCGTCGTCCTTGTTGTGGGCCGGCGCCTCGTGCGTGCCGGTCCAGCCCTGGACGGCCAGCGGGGCGGAGAGCGCCGCGTCCGTCTGGGCCGGCCCCGCGTACGAGTTGGGCTCGTAGTTCTTGTCGTGCCGCGCACCGTAACGCGTGGCGTGCAGCCCGTCGCGGCCGTAGTTGTCGACGACGGCCGTGCGCGGCGCGTTCACCGGCAGCTGGGTGTGGTTGACGCCCAGCCGGTAGCGGTGCGCGTCCGCGTAGGCGAACAGCCGGCCCTGCAGCATCTTGTCCGGGGACGGACCGATGCCGGGCACGAAGTTGTTCGGGGAGAACGCGGACTGCTCGACCTCGGCGAAGACGTTGTCCGGATTGCGGTCCAGGACCAGCCGGCCCACCCGCTGGAGCGGGTAGTCGCTGTGCGGCCACACCTTGGTCAGGTCGAACGGGTTGAACCGGTAGTCCGCGGCGTCGGCGGCCGGCATCACCTGCACGTGCAGGGTCCAGGACGGGTTCATACCGCGCTCGATGGCCTGCAGCAGGTCCGTCTGGTGCGAGGAGGCGTCCTTGCCGACGAGCTCGGAGGCCTGGTCGGCCGAGAGCGAGCGCACGCCCTGGTTCGTCTTGAAGTGGTACTTGACGAAGAAGGCCTCGCCCGCGGCGTTCGTCCACTGGTAGGTGTGCGAGCCGTAGCCGTTCATGTGACGGTACGAGGCGGGGATGCCGCGGTCACCCATCAGCCAGGTCACCTGGTGCGTCGCCTCGGGGGCGTGCGCCCAGAAGTCCCAGACGTTGTCCGGCTCCTGACGGCCCGTGAACGGGTCGCGCTTCTGCGAGTGGATGAAGTCGGGGAACTTGATCGGGTCCTTGATGAAGAACACCGGGGTGTTGTTGCCCACCAGGTCGTAATTGCCCTCGTCCGTATAGAACTTGAGGGCGAAACCGCGCGGGTCGCGTACCGCGTCCGCGCCACCGAGCGAGTCGGCGACCGTGGAGAACCGGATGAAGGTCTCGGTGCGGCGGCCCACCTCGGAGAGGAAGTCGGCGCGGGTGAAGCCGGTGACGTCGTCGGTCACCTCGAAGTAGCCGTACGCGCCGGAGCCCCGGGCGTGCACCACGCGCTCCGGGATGCGCTCCCGGTTGAAGCGGGCGAGCTTCTCCAGGAGGTGACCGTCCTGGAGAAGGATCGGGCCACCGACGCCGGCGGTGGCGGAATTCTGGTTGTCGGCGACCGGGGCGCCTGACTCGGTCGTAAGCACACGCTGCGTCATGGTGTCGGGGCGACCTTCCGTACGGGAGCTGCTGAACTGCGACGTCCTGGGGCTCCAGGAGCGTAAGTACGCACCGAACCTGACGTCAACAGTTTGTTGAAATTCTTGGTCATGGGGGTGGAGCGGGGTGTGAAGAGGTGTTCCGGACGGCGCCCGCGCCTGGGCGCGACAGGACAGGTGTCAGCGCGGACGCCGTCCGGAAGTCTGTGGGGCCGGGGGATACGCACCCGGCGGGGGTGGTGCCGGCCGGGCCCGCTCGGGGCCCGGCCGCATGCCTGCGGGTCAGTCCTGGACGGGCTGACCGGAGAGGCGCTCGACCGAGCGGAGCAGCGCCGAGTGGTCCAGGCCGCCGTCGCCCTGCGCGCGCAGCGAGGCGACGAGCTGAGCGACGACGCCGCCCACGGGCAGCGCGGCACCGACGTTGCGGGCGGCGTCCGTGACGATGCCCATGTCCTTGTGGTGCAGGTCGATCCGGAAGCCCGGAGCGAAGTTCCGGTTCAGGAAGTTGTCCTTCTTGCGGGTCAGCACGGTCGAGCCGGCCAGTCCGCCGTTGAGGACGTCGAGCGCGGCAGCGAGGTCCACCCCGGACTTCTCCAGGAAGACGACGGCCTCGGCGCAGGCCTGGATGTTGACGGCGACGATCAGCTGGTTGGCGGCCTTCACCGTCTGGCCGGAGCCGTGCGGACCGCAGAGCACGATGGTCTTGCCCAGCGCGTCGAGCACCGGCCTGGCGGCATCGAAGTCGGCCTGCTCGCCGCCGACCATGATGGAGAGCACGGCCTCGATGGCGCCGGCCTCGCCGCCGGACACCGGGGCGTCCAGTACGCGGACGCCCTTGTCCCGGGCGTTCTTGGCGAGGTCGACGGAGGTCTGCGGGGTGATCGAGGACATGTCGACCAGCAACGCGCCGCGCTTCGCGTTCTCCAGGATGCCATCGGGGCCGTAAGCGATGGCCTCGACCTGCGGGGATGCGGGCACCATCGTGACGATCACGTCGGCGTCCTTGACCGCCTCGGCGATCGAGGAGGCGCCCGTGCCGCCGGCCGCGGCCAGCCGGTCGACCTTGTCCTGCTCCAGCGTGTAACCGGTGACGTCGTAACCGGCCTTGATCAGGTTCTCGGACATGGGCGAACCCATGATGCCGAGCCCGATCCACGCAACCTTGGGGAGGTTGTTGCTCATGAGTGTGCCTTCCGATAAGCGTGTGTACGGGTGACGGTCCGCCGCTATCGGCGGGCGGCCCGCGCGGTGGCCGGGAGCCACTCGAACGACTCGGCGCTCGGCCGGTCGCCCGGCTTGTACTCCAGGCCGACCCAGCCGTCGTAACCGGCCTTCGTCAGCTCGTCCAGGAGCTGCTCCAGGGGGAGCGAGCCGGTGCCGGGCGCGCCGCGTCCCGGGTTGTCGGCGATCTGGACGTGACCGGTCCGGTCGGCGTACGCGGTGATGACCTGGCTGAGGTCTTCGCCGTTCATCGACAGGTGGTACAGGTCCAGCAGGAACTTCGCGTTGCCGAGGCCCGTCGCCGCGTTGACCCGGTCGACCACCTCGATCCCGGCCGGCGCGCTGACCAGCGGGTAGCGCGGTGACTCCGGTGCGTTGAGGGTCTCGATCAGCAGGACCGCCCCGATCCGGTCGGCCGCGCGGGCGGCCGTGACCAGGTTCTCCAGGGCGAGTTCGTCCTGCACGGCCGGGTCCACGCCGTCGACGCGGTTGCCGTAGAGCGCGTTGAGCGCCGTGCAGCCGACCGAGGCGGCGAAGTCGGCCGCCACCTCGATATTGGCCCGGAAGCGGTCCGACTCCGTGCCGGGCACGGAGAGCGCGCCGCGGTCGGGGCCGGGCAGCTGTCCGGCGTAGAAGTTCAGCCCCACCAGGTGGGTGCCCGCCTCGTCGAGCGCCTTCTTGAGGGCGTCGATCTCGGCCTGCGGGGGCGTGGGGGTCTCGATCCAGGGCCACCACAGCTCGACCGCCGTGAAGCCCGCCGCGGCAGCTGCCGCGGGACGCTCCAGGAGCGGGAGTTCCGTGAAGAGGATCGAAAGGTTTACATCGAAGCGCTGGTCCGGGTAGCCCATGAGGGTTTCGGCGCTCCTTCCGTATTGCGGAAGTTAGTTTCTGCTTAACGGAAGATTGCCCGGAGGGTGGGGGCGATGTCAAGAGGGTGCCGGGAATTCGGGCCGGTCGGGGGCATACGGAAGGCGGGGCGGAGGCCCGTCGGCCTGTCCGCCCCGCCCACCGCCGGCGCTACCGGGTCAGGTGGCCGGGACCGTGTCCTGGAACGTGGTCCCCGCCGCTCGGTAGGCGCTCACCCGGGCATTCACCTGGGCCGGGGTGAGGACCTGGTCCTTCACGTGCAGGACGTAGTCCACCTGCTGGTCGTACGAGCGGGGCGTTGTGCTCGTCTGCCCGGCCAGGTCGATCAGCCACTGGTTGAAGTTGATCGACATCCCGCGCTCCGGCAGGTAGGCCGCCCCGTGTGTGCCGAACAGCTGCCCGTCGATGTAGTACGTGATCGCGCTGTCGTCGATGGTCACGACCAGGTCGTGCCAGCCGGCGTAGCTCTGCCGGGACTCGGTGTGCGTGTTGACCGCCTCCCAGGGGTCGGGCCGGTAGGTCTCCCACGAGGTCGTGTAGAGGATGTTTCCGCTCTCACCCCAGCCGCCGTTGGGTAGGTACTCGAAGTCGTACTCCGCGTAGTCGTCCGCCATCGGAGCCTTGAGGTCGTTGATGGTGAAGAACGTCTGGACAAGGTGGTCGCCGTCCGGCCCCGACACGGGCGCGTCGTTGAACTTCACCCGCGCCGCGTAGGTGCCGTTGCGGAACTTCATCGACTGCGTCAGGATCTCGGTCTGCTTCGTCGACTCACCGCTGCCCGCCGTCGACGTCTCCAGGTTCATGACGGAGTTCCCGCCCTGGCTGGCGAACGTGACGTTCTCCGGTGCCCAGGTGGCCCCCGGCACGCCGGGGCCGCCGGAGTTCGAGCGGACGCTCCAGCCGTGGGCGGCGATCTGCGCGTCGGTGTGGCCGCTGTAGTTGAAGTCGTCGAAGAGCGTCGGCCCGTCCTCCGACGGGTCGGTCGGATCGGTCGGGTCCGTCGGGCCGTTGCCCTCAGGGGCGTCGCCCCAGACCTGGGCCCCGCCGAGCCGCGCCGTCACGTTGGTCCAGTCGCCGTACGCGGTCGAGCCCGCGCCGAAGGAGTAGTCGTCGCTCTGCACCAGCGGCTGCCGGTTCGACCGGTAGAAGCGCAGTTGCATGTCGCCCGTGTCGGCACCCGGTGCCAGCGAGCCCGCGCCCGCGGTGAAGCCGATCTCCAGGTAACGGTCGGCGGTGGCGGTCGGGGAGGCGAGCGTGCCGAACGTCCCGGTGATGTTCGCGCAGCCCTTCACCGCCCAGGAGCAGGCGAACCGGTAGGCGTCGGCGGCCGCCTCGCCCTTGAAGTAGTAGCGGATCTTGACATCGCTCAGCTGTACGGCCCCGCTGCCGGTGTTGCGCACCTTCAGCCAGGGCTCGCTCTGGTCGGCCGTCGCCCCTGCGGCGCCGGTGCGGTACTGCACGGCGAGCGAGCCGTCGGCGGCGCTCGCCGTCGACGGGACGGCGGCGAGTGCCGTACAGCCCAGGGCCACGGTGGCGGCGGCTGCGGCCACCGCACGGATCCGGCTCTTCGCGAGTGACTTCATGAGCTGTTCCTTTCCGGAACGGTCGTGGGGGAGTGGTTCCTATGAGGTCGGCACTGTTCCTGGGGAGGGGGCCGTGAAAGGGTCCCTGAGGGGGCGGTAGCGGACGCCGAGCGCGTCGAGCCGTGCCGTGTGCCCGCCGAGACGCGACAGGAACCCGGGCCAGTCGCCGCCACCGCCGGACCAGGCCCGGTCCGCGAGGGCGCACAGCCGCGGATAGGTCTGGTACTCGATCCGGTCCGGCGTGCTCGCGTACTCGGTCCACAACTGGGCCTGGGTGCCCAGGAGTCTGCTGGTCTCGGCCGCGTCCCAGTCGTCCGTCAGCGGCCGATGGCCGTGCACCGTCCGGAGGTCGACCGGCGGGCCCGGCTGCGTCGCTGGTTCGCCGGGGTCCGGGGACTGGGCGTAGTCGAGGTAGGTGGCCCGGTGGTGTGCGGCGACCACGTGGTGGCCGCGGCGGGCGGCGGCGCGTGCGTGGGCCGGGGAGCGCCAGGTCATCACCGTGAATTCCAGCGGGAGTTCGGCCCCCGTTTCCGCCCAGCCGACGGGCTGCCTGCCCTGCTCGGCCAGGAACGCCCCGATCCGGCCCATGAACCAGCCGTGCAGGGCGCGGGCGTCGGGCAGCCCCTCCGCGGCGGCCCGCTCCCGGGCGGCCGGGCTGTTTTCCCATTCGGTGGTCGGGCACTCCTCGCCGCCGACGTGGATGTACGGGGACGGGAAGACGTCCATGACCTCCCGCAGCACCGTCCGGCAGAAGTCGAAGACCTCCTCGTGGACGCCGAACACGGTGTCGCAGACGCCCCAGCGGGTCCACACGCCCAGCCGCCGCGAGGGATCGTTGCCCAGCTCGGGGTAGGCGGCGAGGGCCGCGCGCACATGGCCGGGCATCTCGATCTCCGGAACCACGCGCACCCCGAGACCCGCCGCGTAGCGCACCAGCTCCCGCAGTTCCCGCCGGGTGTACGCCCCCGAGTGCGGAATCCCGTCGTACGCCCCGGGGGAGTCGCCCGGCGGTCCCGACGCCGACTGCGTGCGGTGGCCGCCGATCCCGGTCAGCCGGGGGTAGGCGGCGACGGGCATGCGCCAGCCCTGGTCGTCGGTGAGGTGGAGGTGGAGGGTGTTGAGCTTGTGCAGCGCCATCAGGTCCACGTACCGGCGCAGGTACGAGACGGGCTGGAAGTGCCGGGCGACGTCGAGCATTGTGCCGCGCCACGGGTGCGCGGGCACATCGCTGATCTCGACGCAGGGCAGCAGCCACTGTTCCTCCCGCTGCGCCACGTCCGACAGGGCCTCGGCGGGCAGCAGTTGACGGATTGTCTGGACGCCGCGGAGCAGGCCGGGAAGGTGCGCCGCCCGCAGCAGCAGTGCGTCCGGTCCGATGGTGAGCCCGTAGCCCTCCTCGCCGAGGCCGCCCAGCTGCGGGTCGAGCGCCAGCACGACCCGGCCGGCGGCGGAGGGCGCCAGCGGCAGTCCGGTGGCGGGGGCCAGCAGGGTGCGCAGCAGATCGGCGGCGCTCTCCGCCCCGGGGAAGGCCCGGACCGTGGTCTCGCGGTCGAGGGTGAACCGGCCGGGGCGGGGCGACACCTTGCTGGGCCGGGGGACGAGCGTGTGTTCGGGGCGTGGTGCGGGCACGGGATGCCTCCGGGTTCGGATCTGGGGTCCCTGGGGCGTCAGCCCTTGACGGCGCCGGCCGCGAAGCCGGAGGTGACATGGCGCTGGAGCAGCAGGAAGACCACCAGCGCGGGGAGGGCGAACAGGGTCGAGGCGGCCATCGTGGCGCCCCAGTCGGTGCCGAACGTGTTCTGGAACGACGACAGCCAGACCGGCAGCGTGCGGCTGTCCTGGTGCTTGATGATCAGGAAGTTGGCGTACGCGAACTCGTTCCACGCGGTGATGAAGCCGAACAGCGAGGTGGCCATCAGCCCCGGCGCGAGCAGCGGCAGCGCCACCCGCCGGAACGCCCCGGTCCTGGTGCACCCGTCGACCTGCGCGGCCTCCTCCAGCTCCGGCGGGATGGTGGCGATGAAGCCGCGCAGCACCACGATGGAGAACGGCAGCGTGACCATGAAGTACACGAGCGTGAGCGTCGGCAGCCGGTCCAGCATGTCCGTGTCGCGGGAGATGATGTAGATCGGGATGATCAGCGACTCCCAGGGCGCCATCTGGGCGATGAAGACCATGAGCATGAACTGCCGCCGCCCCTTCCAGCGCATCCGGGCCACCGCGTAGGCGGAGGCGATGGCGACCAGCAGGGCCAGCAGGATCGAACTGATCGTCACCAGGAGGCTGTTGCGCCAGAACATCCCGAAGCCGTCGGCCTGTACGGCCGTGCGGAAGTGGTCGAGTGTCCAGGTGTGCGGGAAGAGGTCCGGATCGGTGGACTGGATGTCGCGGGACGGTTTGAACGCGGTCGCGATCATCCAGTAGACGGGGAACAGGCAGACCAGGACGGTCAGTACGGCGGCGGCGTTCAGCGGGATCCGCCGAGGTCTCGGGCGCAGCAGGCTCATCGGGATTCGTCCTCCTGGCGGAGCATCTGGCGGAAGTAGAGGACGAGCACCCCTGACATCAGGACCACGGTGACCATCGAGGCGGCGGAGCCCAGGTCGTACCGCTGACCGGCGAGTGCGGTCTGTACCGCGTAGACGGGCAGGATCGTGGTGGCGTCACCGGGACCGCCGCGGGTCATCACCCAGATCTGGACGAACGCCTTGAACGTCCAGATCACTTCGAGGGAGAAGACCAGCAGGAAGATCGGCCGGAGTATCGGGAAGGTGACCGAGCGGAAGATCCGGCCGGCGGTCGCCCCGTCCAGCCTGGCCGATTCGTACAGTTCCGCCGGCACGGTGGTGAGCGCCGAGTAGAGGGTGACCGCCGCGAACGGCACCGACTGCCAGACGATCAGCAGGACCAGGATCGAGAAGGCGGCGGTGCCGTGCGCGAACCAGGGATAGCGGTCGAACGAGGTGAAGCTCGCTCCGGTCAGCAGTCGGTTGACGATGCCGAACTCGGAGTGGAACAGCCACTGGAAGACCGTGGTGGCCGCGATCACCGGCATGGCCCAGGCCAGCACCAGGGAGCTGAGGACCACCCCCCGCCCGAACCGGCCGAGCCGTTCGGTCATCAGGGCGACCAGAGTCGCGATGACCATGATCAGGGCGACGTTGACCGCCATGAACAGGAAGGTGCGCCGGACGACCTCCCAGAACCGTGGATCGGACAGCAGTGTGCGGTAGTTGCGCAGGCCGACGAACTCCGCGTCGCCCATGATCAGCTGGCGCAGCCTGAAGTCCTGGAGCGAGATGAGCACGGCCCGCAGCAGCGGGTAGAGAAGCAGGTAGAGCATGCCGCCGACGGCGGGTGCGATCAGCACGTACGGCCAGGGGCCGCGCGGCTCCCCGGACCGCCGCCGGGTGGGTGCGGGCGGTGCCGGCCGGAGCCGGGGTCTGGGGGGTGCGGTCCGTTCCCGGATGACCGACACGGCGCGCCTCCTCTCGGTGGTGGGACGGGCGGGGCGGGGAGCGGCGGGTCAGGAGGCGGTGTTCATGGCCCGGGTGATGTCGCCGGAGGCTTTGGCGGCCTCCTTCGCCGGGTCGCCGCCCGTGAGGACGGCGGCCATGTAGTCCTTGATCGGGTTCTCCGCCTCGACGGCCGCCCAGCCGGGTGTGTTGGGCGTCGCGTGGCCGTTCGCCGCGCCGGCCGCCATCGCCGCCGCACCCGGGTCGTCCGCCACCGCGGAGGCGAGGGTCGTCCGGTTCGGGACGTAGCTCATGGCCACGGCCAGCTTCTTCTGCCAGGCGTCTCCGGTGAGCTCCTTGACGAAGGTGAGCGCCGCTTCCTGATGGCCGGAGGCCGTCGGGATCACCAGGTCGGAGCCACCGGTGAAGACGGCTCCCGGGGCGTCCGCGCTCCTGCCCGGGACCGGGAAGAAGCCGAGCTTCCCCTTGAGGGCCGCGTTCTTCTCCACGACCACGTTGGCGCCGCCCGGGGTGGAGATCACCTGGGCCACCTGTCCCTTGGCCATGACGTCGGCCTGCGGCGGATCGTCCTCGTCGGAGTCCCTCGGGCCCTTGCCCAGGGCCTGGAGCTGCCCGTAGAACTTCATGCCGCGCAGCGCCTCCGGCGTGTCCAGGGCGCCCTTCCACTTCCCGCCGGACTCGGTGGCGAGGTCGCCGCCCTCGTCCCAGATGAACCCGGCCAGCGCGTACCACAGCTGACCGGGCAGATAGATCCCCTGTTTGCCCCCCTTGTTGAGTTTCGCGGTGGCGGCGAGCCACTGCTCGCGCGTCCTGATCGCGGAGGCGTCGACCCCGGCCTTCTCGAACAGGTCGGTGCGGTAGATGACGACGCGGTTGGCCGCGTAGTACGGGATGCCGTACTGCTTGCCCTCGTAGGCCCCCGGCTCGGCGAGCCCCTTGAGCCAGTCCTTGCCGTTCAGCTCGTCGGTCCTGTCGCTGAGGTCGAGCAGCCCGCCGCTCTGGGCGAACTGCGCGACCTGGGTGTTGCCGCTCTCGATGACGTCCGGTGCGTCGTTGCTGGCCAGCGCGGCGGTGATCTTCTCGCCGATGCCGTCCCACTCCTGGATCTGCACCCGGACCTTGATCGTGGGGTGTGCGGCCTCGAAGCCCTTCAGGAACTCCTTCTGGAACTCGGCGGAGACGCTGTCGCGCATCAGCCACACGTCGATGTCCGTCGGCCCGTCACCGGACTTCCCGGCGGAGCCGGACGACGAGCTGCAAGCACTGAGGACGGCGGCCATCACAAGCGCGGACCCACCGGCAAGCAAGCGGTACTTCACGGTTCACCTCTGGAGAACAGGACCTGACCACCTGACCAGTGAAGCCCACTGGACAGCTCACCTCTTGGTGGTGGATGAAGGTGGCATAGACCAATGGGGTCGTCAAGTCCCTTGGTAGCAAAGGGTTCTGGCGATCTACCTGGAGATCGGTCCATCGAGATTCGCGTGACAGCGGCTACAATCCACTTGACCAGTAGGGCGATTGGCTCGACTGGTTGCTCAACTGGTCAAATGAGAAATGTGTCAGGAGGGGCATCGCATGGACGCCGACGCACCGGGGACGGTGCTCAAACGGGAACGGGCCCGCGACGCCGTACTGGAGCTGATCGAGTCGCGCCGGCCAGGTGACGCCATCCCCTCGGAGCGCTCCCTCTGCGCCACGCTCGGCGTCTCCCGGCCCACCCTGCGTGCCGCGGTCGACGAGCTGGTGGCCGCCGGGCTGCTCGTGCGCGAGCACGGCCGGGGGATGTTCGTCGCACCCGCGAAGATCACCCAGGAGCTGATCTCCGCCGACCTCGCCCTGTCCGTCCCGCAGGCGGCCGGGGCCTGGTCGAGCCGGCTGCTGGAGTTCACCACCCTCCAGGCCGGCGCCCGGGTCGGCCGCAAGCTGCGCATGTCGCCGGCCGCCGACATTGTGTACGTCGCCCGGCTGCGGCTGGTCGACGGCGCCCCGATGGCGATCGAGCACCTGCACATCAGGGCCGAGCTGGTGCCGGGGCTGTCCGCACAGGAGCTGGAGGACGGCGACCTCTACGAGCACCTGCGCGAGCGCCACGACGTGCACGTCCACGAAGCGGTCCAGGCGATCGAGCCGACCGTGGTGACCCGCGCGGAGGCCCGGCTGCTCGACGTGCCCGAGCTCTCCCCCGCCCTGCTCTTCGAGCGGCTGACCTCGGACACCACCGGCTGCCCCGTGGAGTACGTGCACTCGCTCTACCGGGGCGACCGCTACCGGATCGTCTCCCGGCTGGCCCTCGGACCCGCCGCGGCCGTGCGGCCCGTGGAAGGCGGACACCACCCGGGGATCCCGCCGGGCGACTTCGCCCACCAGGACCCGATCACCTCGTCCACCCGCGGTGACATCCAATCCGGCGGTTGATGCCGCACGGCCCCCATGTACGTTGCGGGCCCCATGCGCGTTGCGGGCCCCATGTGCGTTGCGCCCCGCGCAATGACCGGTGCGAGTCTTGCGCCGGTCACCGGGGCAGGCCACTGTGGCTGACACATCCGACGCAGCCGACCCCACGAGGTGCCTCGCATGACCACCCCCACAAGCCGTCGCACCCTCCTCGGAGCACTCCTGGCGGGCGGCGCGCTCGCCGCCGCCCCCTCGCTGCCCCGCTCCGGACGTCCGGAGCGGGCGCCGCGCTCCACCGGGGAGGGGGCGCGCAGGACCGCGACGCTCTTCCTCGGCACCTACACCTCGACGACGCCGGGAGGCACCGGAATCGGCGTGGCCTCGTACGACCCGGCTGCCGGCACCATCACCGACCGCACCGTCGTCACCGGCGTCGAGAACCCCTCGTACCTCGCGCTGCACCCCACCGGCTCCACGCTCTACGCCGTCGACGAGCAGCAGCAGGGCGGCGTCACGGCGGTGGCGCTCGCCGCCGACGGGACCTTCCGGGTGCTGGGGACGCGCGACACCGGCGGCGCCGGACCCGCCCATCTCTCCGTCCACCCCGGCGGAAAGTGGCTGTTCAGCGCCAACTACACCTCCGGCAGCGTCGCCGTGCACCCCCTGGCCGACGACGGATCGGTGGGGGAGCGTACCGACCTGGTCGCCCACAGCACCCCCGCGCCGGGACCGGGTCAGGACGGGCCGCACGCCCACCAGATCCTCACCGCTCCGGACGGGGGCCATGTCCTCGCCGTCGACCTGGGCAACGACACGGTGTACACCTACCGGCTCGACGAGGACCGCGGCACCCTGGAGCAGCTCTCGTACGCCGCGCTGCGCCCCGGCGCCGGACCGCGCGCCCTCACCTTCCACCCCGGCGGCCGGTACGCCTACCTGGCCTGCGAGGTCGACAACACGGTCGTGGTCTGCGGCTACGACCCCGCCACCGGCGTGCTGACCCCGGGCGCCCCGCAGTCCACCGGCACGGGCAGCGGCACCAGCTACCCGGCCCAGCTGCTCGTCACCGATGACGGACGCTTCGCCTACCTCGCCAACCGGGGGCACAACAGCCTCACCCGGTACGCCGTCGAGGACGGCGGGGCCACGCTGCGGCTGCTGGACACGGTGCCGGTCGGCGGCGACTTTCCCCGGCACATCGCCTTCTCCCCGGACGGGGCGCTGCTCCTGGCCGCCAACCAGAAGTCCGGCACGGTCACGGTTTTCCGGGTCGACGCGGAGAGCGGCGCGCTGGAGTCCGTGGGGACGCCCTTCGCCGCCCCGGCGGCGGTCTGCGTGCTGCCGCTCTGAGGCCGGTGCGGCGGTGCCCGTCGGTTAGGGTCGTGCCCGAGCTGCGGGGGTTCCCCGCCGCGGCGACCCGCACCATGGAGGCACCGTGCGCTTGAGAGTGGAGTTCACCACCGAGCCCTTCGATCTCGACGAGGCGCCGGCGCACGCCGTCGTCGCCCGCGAGATCGTCCAGTCGGCCGATCTGGACGCCGTGGACGTCGGCCCCTTCGGCAATACGGCCGAGGGCGGAGCCGACGAGGTGCTCACCGCGGTGGACTCCCTCCTGCGCAAGGCCTTGGCATCGGGTGCCACCCGGGTCTCTCTCCAGGTCAACGTGATCGGGGAGGACCACCGGTGACCGAGCCCGCGGACCACCCCCTCGTCGCCGCGGTCAAGCCGCTCGTCGACGCCATGGGCGCCGAACTGCTCGGCCCGGAGCAGGCACTCCCCGACGACGTCGTGCTGGCCTGGGAGGGGCAGGAGGTCATAGCAGTGCGGCTGCCGCAGCTCTCGGACTCGCTGGACCACATCCTGGCCGCCATGGAGCGCCGGCACGGCATGCCGCTCGCGGAGCTGGACCGCAGGACCAAGCAGGAGGTCGTACGGACCCTGGAGGCACGCGGTGCCTTCTCCGTCCGGCACGGTGTGGAGACGGTGGCAGGGGCCCTGGGGGTCAGCCGGTTCACCGTCTACAACTACCTGAACAGGGATATCGGCCCCAAGAGCGAGTAGTTGGGTCCGCGGCCGGTTTCGGGCCGTACCGCGTCACGGCAGGCCGTCGTCCGGAGCATCGGGCGACGGCCTTTTACATGAACGTAATTTCAACAAAGTGTTGACGTGGTGTTGTGGAGGGCGTTAGCTATCCGCAGCCCGACCGACGCACAGCGAAAAACAGCCACGGAGGCTCCCGTGACTTCGAGCACCACACCGGGCCTCGCCCGGTTCAACACCCTGGCGGACCGCGAGGCGGCCGCAGCACTGCACGAGGTCTGTGCCAGTGCGGCCTGGGGAAGAGCGATTCTCTCCAGGCGCCCCTACGCCACGACCGAAGCCCTGTTCTCCGCGAGCGACACCGCCACGGCGGCCCTCGACGCGGAGGACCTGGCCGAAGCCATGGCCGGCCACCCGCCGATCGGCCGCCCGAAGCCCGGGGACCCGACCTCCTCCCGCGAACAGCGGGGGATGGCCGGCGCCACCGAGGAGCTCAAGACCGAGATGCTCGAACTCAACCTGGCCTACCAGGAGCGGTTCGGACACGTCTTCCTGATCTGCGCCACCGGAGCCACCGGCGAGCAGATGCGCGACGCGCTGAAGGCCCGGTCCCGGAACTCGCCCGAGCAGGAGCGCGGACATGTGCGCACCGAACTGGGCAAGATCAACCGCATCAGGCTGACCCGTCTCGTCACGGAAGACGCGTAAGACTCGCAACCGAAGGAGAGTGAAGGTCTTGAGCACCTTCGCCACCGCATCGGTGTCCACCCACATCCTGGACACCAGCATCGGACGCCCCGCCCCGGACGTGGCCATCACGCTCGCCGCCCGCACGGGCAGCGACGCGCAGTGGGTGACGGTCGGCGGTTCCGCGACCGATGCGGACGGGCGCTGCAAGGACCTGCCGGCCCTGCCGGAAGGCACCACCCACGTACGGCTCGACTTCGAGACCGAGTCGTACTTCACAGCCAAGAAGCAAGCCGAGGCGCAGCAGGACGCCCCCCGCGTAAGGGACAGCGGCGCGTTCTTCCCGGAGGTGGCGATCACGTTCGCCGTCACCCCGGGCGAGCACTATCACGTACCGCTGCTGCTCAACCCGTTCGGCTACTCCGTATACCGAGGGAGCTAGCAGACACATGCCCACGATTCTCGGCCAGAACCAGTACGGCAAAGCAGAGAACCGCGTCGTCAAGATCACGCGGGACGGCGACACCCACCACATCAAGGACCTGAACGTCTCGGTCGCCCTGTCCGGCGACATGGACGACGTGCACTACTCGGGTTCCAACGCGAACGTCCTGCCCACGGACACCACCAAGAACACGGTGTTCGCGTTCGCCAAGGAGCACGGCATCGAGTCCGCCGAGCAGTTCGGCATCCACCTCGCCCGTCACTTCGTGACGTCGCAGGAGCCGATCAAGACCGCGCGGATCCGCATCGAGGAGTACGCCTGGGAGCGCATCGCCACCTCCGACGGAAACTCGCGGTTCATCGGGTCCGACGAGGTCAAGCACTCCTTCGTCCGCAAGAACCAGGAGATCCGCACCAGCCAGATCACCTTCGACGGTGACAAGTGGCAGGTCATCTCCGGTCTCAAGGACCTCACCGTGATGAACTCGACCAACTCCGAGTTCTGGGGCTACGTCAAGGACAAGTACACGACGCTCAAGGAGGCGTACGACCGCATCCTGGCCACCGACGTCTCCGCCCGCTGGCGCTACAACTGGACCAGCGACGAGGAGCGGATGCCGAACTGGGAGAAGTCCTACGAGCAGGCGCGCAAGCACATGCTCGAAGCCTTCGCGGAGACGTACTCGCTCTCCCTCCAGCAGACCCTGTACCAGATGGGTTCGCGCATCATCAACAGCCGCAGCGAGATCGACGAGATCCGGTTCTCGCTGCCGAACAACCATCACTTCCTGGTGGACCTCGAGCCGTTCGGCCTCAAGAACGACAACGAGGTCTACTTCGCGTCCGACCGCCCGTACGGGCTGATCGAGGCCACCGTGCTGCGCGACGGCATCGAACCGCAGATCCCGGTCGACATGACCAACCTCTGACGCGGCACCGCCGGTTCCCGTCCGTCCACAGCGGACGGGAACCGGCCGGGCCGGAGGGAACTCCTATGGCACAGCCTGCACTTGGGCCGGCAGAATCGGCAGGTCCATGTCCCACCCCACCGGACGGCTCGGTCCATCCGGTGGACGAGAAGCTGGCCCCGTCGCGGCTGCTGCCCGCCGCGCTCCAGCACATCGCCGCCATGTACGCGGGTGTCGTCACCCCTCCGCTCATCATCGGACAGGCCGTCGGACTCGACCAGGCCGGAATGACCCGGCTCATCGCGGCCGGGCTCCTCATCGCCGGCTGCGCCACGATCCTGCAGACGCTCGGCATCGGGGGCTTCGCCGGTAACCGGCTGCCGTTCGTCAACGCCGCCTCTTCCGCCGGGATCGCCCCGATGCTCGCCATCGCCGAGACCAGCGCACCGGGCCACCAACTCCCCGCCATATACGGGGCGGTGCTCGTCGCGGGCGTGCTCTGTCTGGTCGTCGGACCGTTCTTCGGCAGACTGCTGCGGTTCTTCCCGCCGCTCGTCACCGGCGTTGTCATCACCCTCATCGGCGTCACCCTGATGCCCGTGCCGGTCTCCTGGGCGCAGGGCGGCGACAAGACCGCGGCCGACTTCGGCGCGATGAAGTACCTCGCACTGGCCGCCTTCACGCTGGTCGTCATCCTGGTCATCCAGCGCTTCGGGCGCGGATTCCTGCGCCAAGTGGCCCTTCTGGTGGGTCTGTTGATCGGCACTCTGGCGGCTGTCCCGTTCGGCCTCGCCGACTTCTCCGCCCTGCGCTCCGCGCCGCTCGCCGCCCTGCCCACCCCCTTCGCCTTCGGCGCACCGGAGTTCCGGCCCGCCGCGATCCTCTCCCTCTGCATCGTGATGCTCGTCCTGATGACCGAGTCGTCCGCCGGAATGCTGGCGCTCGGCGAGATCTGCGACCGGCGCACCGACGGCCGGACCATCACCCGCGGACTGCGCACCGACGGCATCGCCACCCTCGTCGGACCGGTCTTCGGCGGCTTCCCGACGAGCGCCTTCGCGCAGAACGTCGGCGTGGTCTCCCTCACGAAGGTACGGAGCCGCTACGTCGTCGCGGCAGCCGGCGGCGCCCTGATCGTCCTCGGCGTCTTCCCGGTGCTCGGGGCCGTCGTCTCGCTCGTCCCGATGCCCGTGCTCGGCGGCGCCGGCATCGTCCTGTTCGGCTCGATCGCGGTGAGCGGCATCCGCACGCTGTCCGAGGCCGGGCTCGACGACAGCTCCAACATCATCCTGGTGGCCGTCGCCCTCGGTGCGGGCATCATCCCGCTCGCCGCGCCCGGCTTCTACGCGGGATTCCCGTCCTGGGCACAGACCGTCCTGGGCTCCGGCATCAGCGCCGGGGCACTCGTCGCGGTCCTGCTCAATCTGTTCTTCCACCATCTCGGCACCCACAGCCGCACAGCTGTGGCACTCAAATCCTCCTAGGGTCCTGCCGTGCCCACATCGCTGATGAGAGAAGGAAGCACCATGGCAGCACAGGCAGCGACCGAGCGCGTGGAACGCATCGTCATCGAGAACTGTTCGATCGCGACCGTCGACGCCGACGACACCGAGTACGCCTCGGGCCATGTCGTCGTCGCCGGCAACCGCATCGAGTCCGTCGGTGCCGGCCGGGCACCGGAGGGCCTGGAGAACGTCGTCCGCCGGATCGACGGCACCGGGCACCTCGTGACACCCGGTCTGATCAACACCCACCACCACTTCTACCAGTGGATCACCCGTGGCCTGGCCACCGACCACAACCTCTTCGAGTGGCTGGTCGCCCTGTACCCGACCTGGGCGCGCATCGACGAGCCGATGGCCCGCGCCGCCGCGCAGGGCTCGCTCGCCATGCTGGCCCGCGGCGGCGTCACCACCGCCATGGACCACCACTACGTCTACCCGCAGGGCTCCGGCGACCTGTCCGGCGCCATCATCGGCGCCGCCCGCGACATGGGCGTACGGTTCACCCTCGCCCGCGGCTCCATGGACCGCAGCGAGAAGGACGGCGGACTGCCGCCGGACTTCGCCGTGGAGACCCTGGAGGGCGCGCTCGCCGCCACCGAGGCGACCATCGACGCACACCACGACGCCTCCTTCGGCTCGATGACCCAGATCGCCGTCGCACCCTGCTCCCCGTTCTCCGTGTCCACCGAACTGATGCGGCAGGGCGCCGAGTTGGCGCGCCGTCGCGGAGTGCGGCTGCACACCCACGGTTCGGAGACCGTGGAGGAGGAGAAGTTCTGTCACGAGCTGTTCGGCATGGGTCCGACGGACTACTTCGAGTCGACCGGCTGGCTCGGTGACGATGTGTGGATGGCGCACTGCGTCCACATGAACGACTCCGACATCGCGGCCTTCGCCCGCACCGGCACCGGCGTCGCCCACTGCCCGTCCTCCAACGCGCGCCTCGCCGCGGGCATCGCCAGGGTCCCGGACATGCTCGCCGCTGGTGTCCCGGTCGGCCTCGGCGTCGACGGCACCGCGTCCAACGAGTCCGGCGAGCTGCACACCGAGCTGCGCAACGCCCTCCTCATCAACCGCCTGGGCCCGCACCGTGAACGCGCCCTGAATGCCCGTCAGGCCCTGCGCCTGGGCACGTACGGCGGCGCCCAGGTCCTCGGCCGCGCCGACCAGATCGGCTCCCTGGAGCCCGGCAAGCTCGCCGACCTGGTGCTCTGGAAGCTGGACACCGTCGCCCACGCCTCCATCGCCGATCCGGTGACCGCCCTGGTCTTCGGCGCCGCGGCCCCGGTCACGCTGTCGCTCGTCAACGGCAAGCCGGTCGTCGAGTCCAACCGGCTGACCACCGTGGACGAGGACGCCATCGCCCGCGCCACCCGCGACGAGGCCCGCCGCCTCGCGCAGATCGCCGCCGGAGCCTGACGGCTGCCGGCGCCCCCGAACCGGCCGGCCGAGGGGGACGGCCCTCGACCGGCCGCCGTGGACCCGAGCGGGGCCCACGGCAACCGGTATGGGGGGCGCGTATGTCAGACGTACGCGCCCCCCGTACCGCTGAACCGAGCTGCCCGCACCAGCTGCACGACCTGCCCCACCTGCATCAACGCACCACCTCCCTGATACCCGCGTCACCGTAGACGTGTACCCGACCGGAGGAACCGCCGTGGCAGCTACGCCCAGGTTTCGCAACGCCTCAAGTGCAGCATCCGACGCCGGCCGCATATCGGAGCCGGCCCAGCCCGACCGCCCTCATCCGGTCGACGAGACACTTCCCCCACTGAAGATGTTCACCAGCGGCCTCCAGCACGTGGCCGCCATGTACGCGGGTGTGGTGGCCCCGCCCATGGTGGTGGGCCCCGCCGTGGGGCTCAGCCCGAAGGAGACCGCCTTCCTGGTGGCGGCCAGCCTGTTCACCGCGGGCATCGCCACCCTGCTCCAGACCCTCGGCTTCTGGCGCATCGGCGCCCGGCTGCCGTTCGTCAACGGCGTCTCGTTCGCCGGGGTGACACCCATGGTGGCGATCGGCAAGGACCGGGGGCACGACGGCATCGCCGTCATCTTCGGCGCGATCATCGTCGCCAGCCTCCTCGGCTTCGTCCTCGCGCCCTACTTCTGCAAACTGGTCCGCTTCTTCCCACCGGTCGTCACCGGCACGGTCATCACCCTGATCGGTGTCTCCCTGCTGCCGGTCGCCTTCAACTGGTCCCAGGGCGGCAATGCCACGGCCGACGACTACGGTTCCACCACCAACATCATCATGGCGGCGGTCACCCTGGTGATCGTCCTCGCGCTGAGGAAGCTGCTCCGCGGCTTCCTCCAGCAGATCGCGATCCTGCTCGGGCTCGTCGTCGGCACACTCATCGCGATCCCGGTGGGCATCACCGACTTCGGTGCCATCAAGGACGCGGACCTGGTCGGCTTCCCCACCCCGTTCCACTTCGGGGCACCGCAGTTCGAGATCGCCGCGATCGTCTCGATGTGCATCGTGATGCTGGTCTGCATGACCGAGTCGACGGCGGACATGCTGGCGCTCGGCAAGATCGTCGGCCGGCCGGCCGACGAGCGGACCATCGAGGGAGGGCTGCGCGCCGACACCCTGGGCAGCGCCGTCAGCCCGCTGTTCAACGGATTCATGTGCAGTGCCTTCGCCCAGAACATCGGGCTGGTCGCGATGACCAAGGTCCGCAGCCGCTTCGTCGTCGCCGTGGGCGGCGGCATCCTCATCCTGCTCGGCCTGTTCCCGGTGGCCGCTTCCGTCATCGCGCTCGTGCCGCTGCCGGTACTCGGCGGGGCGGGCATCGTGCTCTTCGGGTCGGTCGCGGCAAGCGGCATCCAGACGCTGGCGAGCGCCGCCCTGGAGAAGGGCGAGAACGCGCTGATCGTGGCCGCCGCCGTCGGCATCGGCCTGATACCGATCGCCGCGCCGGACTTCTACCACGCCTTCCCCAAGGACCTGCTCGTCGTGCTGGACTCCGGGATATCCACCGGATGCGTCGTGGCGATCGTCCTCAACCTGGCCTTCAACCACCTGGGCCGCACGCCGGATCAGGAGGAGGGCGCCGGTCCGGAGGCCGAGAAGTCGTCCGACGAGGCTCCGGTCGCCGTGCACTGATACATCGTCAAAAACTGTGGCGCGTACGGACCCTGCGTGAAGGAGTCGTACGCGCCACAGTCGTGGCCGGGGCCGGCCGGGCGCCCGGGTGCGTCAGCCGATGTGGAAGCTCTCGCCGTAGACCTTCCAGTCGAGCGGCGGGTCCAGGTTCAGATTGCCGTCCTGCAGGAAGACCCGCTGGGCGGTGTCCACCCGGCTGGTGTCCGAATGGGCCTCCTCCTGCTTCATGGCCCAGACCCGGGCGTCCAGGAAGGCGTTGAGGTAGGTGACCTCGTCGCCGCCCTGGGCCGGCGGCTTCGCCTGCGCGAGAGCCCGCTCGCGGATGCTGCCGAAGCTCGTGCTGTCGCCGCCGTCACCGTGCATGACGATGGCGTCGTAGTACGCGAACTGGCCGAGTGTGCCCAGCCCGTCGCTCTTGCCCCGGCTGACCGCCGGGTCGAAGTACACCCGGTCGCGCTCGTCGTTCTGTGCCTGCTGGAACGCCGGGTCGTCCGCCGCCGCCTCCCAGGCGTCGGTGAAGCCCGGATCGAGCCCCTCGTGGGAGTCGGTGCCGTCCACCTCGCGCAGGGCCGGCAGGTACTCCGCGAGCGGATTGCCGGGCTCGCGCTGGGTGTACAGCTCCACCAGGTCCAGCATGTCGCCGGTGCCGGAGCAGAAGCCGATGATGCCCGCGGTGTAGCCGCGGCCGTCGCCGATGTCCTCGATGTAGGTGTACTGGGACTTCCAGTCCAGCGAGGAGTTCTCCGCGCTGGAGACCAGCTGCATGGCGATGTCCTTCTTCGCCGGATCGTCGAGCCCGGTCGCGGCGGCCTCCAGATGATGAGCGGCCGGCGGTGCGGGGGTGCCGGCGAAGGCGGTGGCGGGAACCGCCGTGAGCGTCAGTCCGAGTGCGACGAGCGCGACGCGCAGCGAACGGGTGTTGCGACGTGCGGTGCGCTTGTGGGGAGCGTGCACCAGTCCTCCAAGGGAGTTCGTCGTTCCGATGCCTCTGTTAGGAAGCTTTCCTATCAGAGTCGAACGACTGCCGTACACCCCTTCGACGTACCTGAGTTGGGTGAGAGACGAGGAACGGCGAAGGCCCCGCACCGGGCCCGGGAAACGCCGGTGCGAGGTGAGGAGGACGTCCCCGGATGCGGTGAAAGCGCAGGCCGCACGCAGTGGGCACCGGCGTACACGGTCGTCGGAGCCAGAGCTCCGCGCGCCTGTCGATCAAGGGTTCAG
The DNA here is from genome assembly GCF_042882365.1 of Streptomyces sp. NPDC058221. Classification (NCBI taxonomy): domain Bacteria; kingdom Bacillati; phylum Actinomycetota; class Actinomycetes; order Kitasatosporales; family Streptomycetaceae; genus Streptomyces; species Streptomyces sp. NPDC058221. The sequence goes on from NZ_JBHVWF010000014.1 coordinate 70,927, forward strand.
GGTCCGTCGATCCGGTAGCTGTCGCCGTAGACCCGCCACTTCAGGGGTGTCTCCAGGCCGAGCTTCCCCGCACGCAGGAACACCCGCTGCGCCGTGTCGACCCGGCTGGTGTCGGTGTGCGAGGGCTCCTGGCGGATCGCCGCGACCCGGGCGTCCAGGAACGCGTTCAGGTACGCGACTTCGTCGCCGCCCTGCGAGGGGGCGCGGGCCTTGGCGAGTGCGTGGCGGCGCATCGTACGGAAACCGACCGAGCCCTCGGTGTCGCCCGACCCGTGCATCACGTACGCGTCGTAGTAGATGAACTGGCCCAGCGCGCCGAGCCCGTCCGATCGGGCCTGTTCGACGGCGGGCTCGAAGTACGACGTGTCCCGTTCGGCGTCCTGTGCCGAACGGAAGGCGGGGTCACCGGCCGCGTCCGCCCACGCCTCGGTGAACGGGCGGCCGAGGCCGGTGTGCGCGTCGGTGCCCTCCACGGCCCGCAGCGCCGGCCGGAACCGCTCCAGCGGATTGCCGGGCCGCGCCTTCGCGTACCGCTCGACGACGCGCAGCATGTCGCCGGTGCCGGAGCAGAAGCCGATGATGCCCGCGGTGTAGCCGCGGCCGTCGCCGATGTCCTCGATGTAGGTGTACTGGGACTTCCAGTCCAGCGAGGAGTTCTCCGCGCTGGAGACCAGCTGCATGGCGATGTCCTTCTTCGCCGGGTCCTCGAGGCCGGTCGCCGGGGCCCCCTTGCCGTACGCGGCGTCGGGTGCGCCGCCCGAACATCCGCAGAGCACGGCCAGGGCCACGACGAGGGTGGCGGCCGCGGTGATCAGGGAACGCGTGCTGAGTTTCACCGCTCAAGACTGCCAGGCCGGGGGGTGATCTCCGGCCGTTCTCGGTAGCGTCGGGTGCATGGATGATCAGTCGGTCGTGGATGTCGGTGACGTGCGTCTGGCGTACCGGACCTGGGGCGATCCGTTCGGCTCGCCCGTCGTGCTGCTGCACGGTCTCGCCGCTTCCGCCGCGAGCTGGGAGGCGGCCGGGAGCCTGCTCGGCGAGCAGTGGCGCGTCTACGCCCTCGATCTGCGCGGTCACGGGGAGAGCGACTGGCCCGAGGAGTACGACTTCGAGCTGATGCTCGACGACGTCCTCGGCTTCCTCGACGCCTGCGAGCTCGACCGTGTCGGTCTGGTCGGCCACGACATGGGCGGCGTCGTCGCGCTTCTGTTCGCCCAGGAGCACGCGGACCGGGTGGAGCGGCTGGTGCTGGTGGAGACCCCGCCACCGTTCCCGGGTGCCGCCGGCCCCGCCGTCCGGCCCGACGGGCCGGTCGACTACGACGAGGCCGTGCTCGCCGCCGTACGCACCCAGCTGTCCGACCCCGACCCGGCGTGGAGGGAGGGACTCGGGGAGATCGTCGCCCCGACGCTCGTGCTCGCCGGCGGCCCGGAGAGCACGATGCCGCAGGCGCGGCTCCAGGACCTGGCCTCGCTGATCCCGGACTGCCGGCTGATCACCCTCGGCGGCGGCCACCGGGTGCACGAGGTCCATGCGGACCAGGTGGCCCACCAGATCACGGAGTTCTTCACCAGCTGACCGGCCGGCACCCGCGGACCCCGCGTGTCAGTCGCCCGGCCGCCAGTCGGGGCGCCGGCCGCTCCGGGCGACCGCCCGGTCCAGCAGCGGCGCGTCGTCCGGCACCGGGACCGGCGGGCCGAACGGGGCGCCGGCCGGAGGGGTGTCGCCCAGATCGGCGAGCAGCGCCAGTGTGGAGCGCAGATGCGGCTCCTCCGCGCCGAACGGCTGCCCGGTCGCCCTCGCCAGGTCCCAGCCGTGCAGCACCAGCTCGTTGAGCCCGACCATGCCCGCGATCTCGCCGGGCAGGTCCACACTCCCGGCCCGGGTCATGCCCTGCCAGGCCGCGGGGGAGCGCCAGGCGGCGACCATCCCGTCGAGTGCCCCGGGCAGTGTGCTGCGCCAGCCGTCGGCGAGCACCATGTCGGCCACCTCGGGTGCTGTGTCCGTCGTCGGCCCCAGCTCCTTGCGCGCGGCGTCACGGAAGGCGACGGCGAGCCCGCCGATATGGGCGAGCAGGGCGCCCACGGTGACACCGGGGCAGGGCGTCGGCCCGGACAGCCGTGTGTCGTCGACGGCGTCGAGCAGCGCGGCGATCTGCCGGGCCGCGGGCGCGAGATCCTGCGGGGGAGCGGTCTTCGTGTCGTTGTCCATGCAGTGCAGACTCCCCGCATGCCCCGGACTCATCGCTTGGCGGCGCGCCAGGTGGTCCGGTCCGTCACTCAGCCGGCCCGGACGGCGCCACGGCGGCGAACTCTCGCGGTGCACACCGGCACATTGCGGAACGGTCCGATCCGTCCTCTTGTCGGCGACCCCCACCCCGTGCGATACAGGTCTGGACCATTGCTGCCGGACGGAAGGCAAGACCGTGCAACGCCCCCACGCACCTGCCGCGTTGGCCTGCTCAGCCGCCCTGCTCCTCGCCACGCTCACCGCCTGCGGCGCGGAGGCGGAGGCCGCCGACACCCGCAGTCCCACGGTGCCGGGAGGGGTGACGGTGCAGGCCGGCAGCGCCACGTCCGCGCACGTCATGTGGAAGGCGGCCACGGACGACAAGGCCGTCACCGCGTACGAGATCTACCGCGAGGGGAAGAAGGCCAAGACCGTTCCGGCGAGCCGGGTGATGAGCGACGTCGACGGGCTGACCGCGTCGACCGCGTACGCCTTCACCGTCCGCGCCCGCGACGCCGCCGGGAATCTCTCCGCGCCGAGCGCCGCCGTCTCCGTCACCACGCCCGCCCCCACCCCGGCCGACCACGAGGCCCCCACCCGGCCGGTGAAGCTGCGCGGTAAGGCCGACGGCAGCCGGGCGGCGAGGCTGTCCTGGGGCGGCTCCACGGACGACATCGGCGTCACCGCGTACGACATCTACCAGGAGGGCTCGCGCATCCACAGCGTGCCCGGCACGCAGACCACGGCGCATCTGACCGGGCTGCGGCCCGGCAGCGTCTACACCTTCACCGTCCGCGCCCGCGACGCGGCCGACACCTCGTCGAAGGACAGCAACGCCTTCGACCTCACGACCGCGTCCGCCCCGGGCGCACCGGCGAGCACGGCCCCCACCGACCTGCGGGTCACGAGCAGCGCCCAGGGCAAGGAGTACGCCGTCGACCTGAACTGGAAGCAGCCCGGGACCGGTGGCGATATCCCCGCCTACCAGCTCTATCTGGACGGTCGGCTGACCACCACGATCGTCTGGGGAGGCAAGCCGCCCGCGGGACGGGCGAGCTACCGGCTCACCGTCAGCGACCCACGGGGCACCCGCTACTCGTTGAAGATCCGCGCCAGACTGCCGGACGGGAAGTGGGGTGACTTCTCGGCGGCGCGCACCGTCGTGCTCGGCGGCTGACCGGTCCTCAGGCATGCGGGGGAACGTCCCCTGTGGTCCCTTTGATCCCAGAACCTCACTGACGGCCTCCACGAGGAACAGGGGATGGGCGATGGATCTGGGCTCCCGCGTCGACACGCTGATGGACGGGCTCACCGCGGACCTGGAGCGGCTGACGGCCATCCCGTCCGTCTCGTTCCCCGGCTTTCCCACCGAGCCCGTGCAGCAGGCCCACGACCTCCTCGTGGACCTGCTGCGGGGCGCGGGAGTCGAGCACATCGACCGGCTCGACCTGCCCGGCGCCGCACCGGTCATCGTCGCCGAGGTCCCGCCGCCGACGCCGGACGCCCCGACCGTGCTGCTCTACGGCCACTACGACGTGCAGCCGCCGGGCGACGAGAGCCTGTGGCTCTCCCCGCCCTTCGAACCCACCCCCGTGGAGGGCGGTCTGCGCGCCCGGGGCATCGCCGACGACAAGTCGAACCTGATCGTGCACCTCGGCGTGCTGAGGGCGTACGAGGGAAAGCCGCCGGTCGGCCTCAAGATCGTCCTGGAGGGCCAGGAGGAGTACGGCAGCGCCTTCGACGACTACCCGCCCACCGACCCCGCCCGCTTCGCCTGCGATGCGATGGTCATCGCCGACATGGGGAACCTCCGCCCCGGCAGCCCCACCCTCACCACGGGGCTGCGCGGCGTCTCGGAGCTGTTGGTCGAGGTGCGGACCCTGGACGAGTCGCGGCACAGCGGTGAGTTCGGCGGCGCCGCCCCCGATGCCCTGCTCGCGCTGATCAAGGCGCTGGCGACCCTGCACGACGTGCACGGGGACGTGGCCGTCGAGGGCCTGCGGCGCGAGGAATGGAGCGGTACGACGTACACGGAGGAGGAGTTCCGGAGCCTCGCGGGCGTCCGCGAGGGGATGCCGCTGACCGGCTCCGGCAGCCTGGGCGAACGGCTGTGGAGCGGCCCCGCCATCACCGTCATCGGCATCGACGCCCCGACCGTCGACCAGGCCGCCTCCGCCGTCGTCCCGTACGCCAGGGCCAAACTCAACCTGCGCTTCCACCCGGAGCAGGACCCGAGGGAGGCGCAGGGGCTGATCGTCACCCACTTGGAGTCACTGCGGCCGTTCGGAATTCCGCTCACCGTCACTCCCGGCGACACCGGCCCCGGATTCGAGCCCGCCACCGGCGGCCCCGCCTACCGGGCCGCATGGACGGCCCTGCGCGAGGGCTGGGGCGCGGAACCCGCGTTCGTCGCGAGCGGCGGTTCGATCCCGCTGGTCAACGGCCTGGCCGCGGCCGTTCCCGGCGCCGAGATCCTGCTCTTCGGCGCCCAGGACAGCATGTGCAACCTGCACGCCCCCAACGAGCGGGTCCTCTTCTCCGAACTCCGCTCGGCCGTCGTCGCCGAGGCCGCCTTCCTGCGCGAGTACGCGCTCGCCCACCGCGGCGGGAGCGCCGCGTGAGCACGGTGGACACCGGGACCGAGCCGGACCGGAAGCCGCCCGGCAGAAAGAAGTTCGTCTTCCCCAGCGCCCTCACCGTGCTGGTCGTCGTCACGCTCGCCGTCTGGGCGCTCGCCTTCCTGATCCCGTCCGGCGCGTACGACCGAACCAAGGACGGAGCGCCCATCCAGGGCACGTATCACCGCGTCCCCTCCGGCCAGAGCATCGTCGACCGGCTGCACGACCTCTTCCTCTCCCCGGTCAACGGCCTGTACGGGGTGCAGGACACCAAAACCGGTCAGGTCGGCCCGGACATGGCCGGCGAACTGTACGGCAGCGCGGGCGTGTTCCTCTTCGTCATCGCGATCGGCGCCTTCATCACCGTCGTCTTCGCCACCGGCGCCCTCGACCTCGGCATCGGCCGCCTGGCCCACCGGCTGCGTGACCGGGGCGCGCTCCTCATCGCCGGTGTGATGCTGGTCTTCTCGCTGCTCGGCACCGTCGAGGGCTTCGCCGAGGAGACTCTGGGCTTCTACGGGCTGATCGTCCCGCTGATGCTCGCCCTCGGCTACGACCGCATGGTCGCCACCGGCACGATCATCCTGGGCGCGGGCGTCGGTGTGCTCTGCTCCACGGTCAACCCGTTCGCCACCGGGGTCGCCTCCGCCGCCGCCGACATCTCGCTCGGCGACGGGATCGTGCTGCGCGGCGTGATGTGGGTCGTCCTGACGGCGGTGACGATCGCCTACGTCATCCGGTACGCCAAGCGCGTCCGCAAGGACCCCGGCCGCTCGCTCTCCGGCTTCCTGCCCGGCGACCGAGAGCACGCGGCGGCCGACGCGGGCGAACCACCCGAACTCACCGGTCTGCACCGCGTCGTCCTGGTCCTGGTCGGCCTGACCTTCGCCTTCATGATCTTCTCGGTGGTCCCGTGGTCCAGCGCCCTGACGGGCGACGCCGACGCCACCCCGTACGGCTTCGAACTGGGCTGGTCCTTCCCGCAGCTGGCCGCGCTCTTCCTGGTCGCGGCCGTTCTGGTCGGCATCGTGGCCCGGTTCGGCGAGCAGAAGCTCAGCGCCACGATCGTCCAGGGCGCCGCCGACTTCATCTCGCCCGCGCTGGTCATCGTGCTGGCCCGCGGAGTCACGGTCATCATGAACAACTCCCGGATCACCGACACCGTCCTGCACTCGATCGAGGGACTGGTCTCGGGTACCTCCTCCGCGGTGTTCGCCGTCGTCGTGTTCGTCGTCAACCTCCCGCTGGCCTTCCTGATCCCGTCCACCTCCGGCCACGCGACCCTGGCCATGCCGATCCTGGCCCCGCTCGCCGACTTCGCCGGTGTCTCGCGCGCGGTCGTCGTCACGGCCTGGCAGGCCGCCAGCGGCTGGATGAACCTGTGGGTGCCCACGACGGCGGTCACGATCGGCGGGGTGGCGCTGGCCAAGGTGGGATACGACAAGTACCTGCGTTTCGTCTGGCCGCTGCTCGCCGTCCTGGCGGTGCTGATCTGCGGGTTCGTCGCGCTGGGAGCGGTCTGGACGTGAGCGGGGGCGGTGCCTGTACGGCGCTTGTGCTCCGTCCCTCGCGACTCCAATTCGTTGCCCCTTCAAGGGGATAACGTCTCAAAGCGAGACTTTCCACCCATAGCGGTACGCTGGCCGCGGTGCCCATGAGGGATCACCTGCCTGGCAGTCGGGCCCCGGGACGAGAGCCCGGTCCCATGCCACTCGACGCGCGGGAGGAACCATGACCAGCCCCGAGCAGGACCCGAACCAGCAAGAAGGCCCCGCGGACGGTGGTGCCGCGGGTACGCCGGGTGTGCACGACGGTGGTGCGGACGGTGGGGCTGAGGGTCCCGCGGACGGCGGCGCGGCCGGCACGCCGGGTGTGCACGACGGCGGTGCGGACGGTGGGGCGGAAGGCCCCGCGGACGGCGGTGCCGCGGGCACGCCGGGTGTGCACGACGGCGGTGCGGACGGCGGTGCGGAGGGTCCCGCGGACGGCGGCGCGGCCGGTACGCCCGGTGTCCACGACGGCGGTGCCGACGGCGCGGCGGACGAGTCCGGCACCGGTTCTTGAGCGACTCCCGGACCGACGGCCTCCAGGCCCCCGGCGCCGCGACAGCGGGCGCCGGGCTCCTGGAAACACGCCTGACCGGCCTGCGCCGGGAGGAATTCGCCCGTGACATCTGGGCACGTACGGCGCTGCTCACACGTCGCGCAGGCGACTTCTCCGACCTCTTCTCCGCCGACGCCGTGGACGAACTCCTCTCGCGTCGCGGACTGCGCACGCCCTTCCTCCGCGTCGCCAAGAACGGCTCCACGCTGCCCGGTTCGTCGTTCACCTCGTCCGCGGGCGTGGGCGCGACCATCGCCGACCAGCTCGACGACACCGCTCTGTGGCGCGAGTTCGCCGACGGAGCCACTCTCGTCCTGCAAGCCCTGCAGCGCACGTGGAGTCCGGTCGCCGACTTCAGTGCCGGGCTGAGCGCGGAGCTGGGGCATCCGGTACAGGCCAACGCCTACGTCACCCCGCCCCAGAACCGCGGCTTCGACGACCACTACGACGTCCACGACGTCTTCGTCCTCCAGATCGAGGGCACCAAGCGCTGGATCGTCCACCGGCCGGTACACACCGACCCGTTGCGCGACCAGCCCTGGACCGATCACCGCTCCGCCGTCGCCGAGGCCGCGCAGGGCGAGCCGCACATCGACACCGTGCTCGGACCGGGCGACGTCCTCTACCTGCCGCGAGGATGGCTGCACGCCGCCGAGGCGCAGGGCGAGGTCTCCATCCATCTGACGCTCGGAATCCACACCTGGACGCGCTACGAGCTGGCGGAGCAGCTCACCCGGGCCGCACTCGCGGTGCTGCGCGACGACCCCCGCATGCGCGCCTCCCTCCCTCTGGGTGTGGACGAGCCGGCCGGTGAGGCGGACATGGTCCGCGAACGCCTTGCCGAGGCCGTCGCGGAGGCCGATGCCGCCCCGCTGTTCCACCGCGCGCGGCGGGGACAGGCGCGACCCGCGCCGCTGGGACCGCTGGCCCAGCTCGCGGCCGTCGAGGGCCTCGGTCCCGAGACGCCGGTACGGCTCCGGGGGGCATTGGAAGCACGGCTGGCGGGCGGGAGCCTGACCACACGCGTGGGCCGGCTCGACCTCCCGGACAAGGACCTTGCCTCCCTGACCCGGCTGCTCGACGGCGAGGTCCGCACGGCCGGCGAACTCGGCGTCGCATTCGTCCGGAGACTGCTGCACGCGGGCGTACTCGTGCCCGCCGCACCGTGACGCCGCCGGAGCGCTTCCTGTGCGCCGATGCCGCCCGGGCCCGTGGTGACTCGCTCACCGGCACGGCGCCGTACGGCGTTGTCTGGGTCCTCATCGAATACCGGGGCGGATGGCCGGCCAACGGCTTCGAAGGCCTCGGTCTGCAGCCCGGAGTCAAAGAGCTCCTGTTCACCTCCGCCCAGGCGGTGCGGGCGAGGATGCTCCTGATCAGGCGGTACGGACGCCCCAGGGACGAGGGCCCGAACCGCTGGGCCGTACTGCGTCACGAGAGCTCCGGCGCCTACCGCCAGCAATGGGGCACCTGGAGCCGTGACGAGGACCTGGCCGAGATCGCCGCAGCGCTCGGCGGCCCCGGAGAGCTCGGCCTTCCTCCGGTCGTCCTCGTCTGCACCCACGGCCGGCACGACACCTGCTGCGCGGTGCGCGGACGACCCGTGGGACGCGCCCTGAGCGAGCGCTGGCCGGAGCTGGTGTGGGAATGCACGCACGTCGGCGGCGACCGCTTCGCCGCCAACGTCGTCGTGGCCCCCGACGGCGTCTACTACGGAGGTCTCGACGCCAAATCGTCCGTCGCCGTGGTCGAACAGCACCTGGCGGGCCGGATCCACGCGGAGTACCTGCGTGGGTACACGGATCTCCCGCCGCCCCATCAGGTGGCCGTCGCAGCCGTACTCGCACGTTTCGGCCCGGCCGGTCGGCACGACTACGTGGTCGCCGGGACATTCCGCGTCGGTACCTACTGGCGGATCCGTGTCGTCGGCCGCCTGCCCGGTCCGACGCCTTTCGAGGCCGACGTCGAGGTGCGGTCCCACCGCACACCACCGCATCAGCTGACCTGCAACGGGCCGGCGATGAGCCCGGCCGTCGTCCACGAGGTCACTTCGATCAGCTTCGGCTGAAGCCCGACGCGCCCTGCGCCCGCCCGGCCTCGGTCCGCCGACCGCCCGGGCGCTGCCCCTGAGGTCGCATATGCGCCAATGCGCACTCCACACCGCGCACGGAGCTGGCTAGGGTGATCGTTCCTGGTGGACCGGAACGAGGGGGCGGGCCGGATGGCGGCGAGCAGTGGGCGGCGGCGCAGGGCGGACATCGTGCGCTACTGGCGGTCGGTGGAGATGTTCAGCCCGCAGAAGGTGGAGAAGGCCTCGCCGCCGAAAGGCGTGTACCCCGTGGAAGCCGGGAGCCCTCTGCCGTGGGAAGAGGGGCATCCCGCACGGCAGCGCGCCCCGGGCCGGAACATGGTCAGGCAGCACACCGTCTACTGCGGGGTGTACCCGGTCGCGTCCGTCCGCGATGTCCTGCTCGACGTCTTCGGGAGCAGCGAGGAGGACCACGACGGTCGGGTGGACGGCGACAGCGCCCTGCTGGCCTTCGAGGTCACGGACGAGGGGCTGCTGGTCCAGGACTCCCTCACCTTCTCCGCGTGCGCCTGGGCGACAGGGCGCAGCCGTAAGCCCGGCCCCGGGGCCCGAGGCTGGCTCGACGGCTTCGAGATGGAAGCCGACGCGTGCGAGGGTGTGGTGCTGGGCGTCGGGGACGGCAGGCTGACGATCGCGGACACGGCGGCGGGGCGGCGGCAGAGGCCCTTCGCAGGGCTGCTGTGCGAGATCACGGCCGGTGCGGTCGGTGGCGCTCTGAACGCCGCACTCGGGCCGGTGCTCGGCGACCTGGCGGTCGGTGCTGTCAACGGCGCCGTCGATGCCGTGGCCAACCGCAGCGCCAGAGGTTCTGCCGGCAGCCAGGACGACGGTTCGTCGGACGACAGCCCGCTGGACGAGGGCGCAGCCGATGCGGATGACGGCGACGAGGTTCCGCCCCGACTCGGCGAGAAGCCCCTGACCGTACGGGACTTGTCGGCCGTCACCCGCTGGGTCGCAGAGCAGTTCGGCGTCACCGAGGATCTACGGCCGGAGACGATTCGGGTCCAGTGCAAGTCGGTGTCCCGGCGGAAGGCGGGCCGGTCGGGTGGCTCGGACTTCTTGAACAGCTTCATCGCGGCGGACCTCGCCCTGGTCGCGGGCAGCCTCGGCAAGGACGAGCCGGGGCCTGCCCTGCGGGACTATCTGACCGCCTCGACCGCGCTGCGCGGCCGTGCGCGTGTAGACCTCAAGCACGAACTCGGAGCCGTACTCGACGGCGTTCAGCCGGCCCATTTCCCGCTCGGGAGATGGCCCGCGAAGACGGAGCACCCGCTGGTGCTGAGCCAGCAGTTCGCTGTGAACCGGATCGTGGAGCAGCTCGCCGACACCGACGGCCTGTACGCGGTGAACGGTCCGCCCGGTACGGGTAAGACCACACAGCTGCGGGACCTCATCGCCTCCGTTCTGGTCATGAGGGCGGAGCGCCTGGCCGAACTCCGGCGCCCCGAAGACGCGTTCACCGGCCGGCCGCACCGCTGGAGCACCGGCACCTACCAGCGGTCCGTCGCGTCGCTCGGACCGGAGCTGACGGGATTCGAGATGGTGATCGCGTCGGCCAACAACGGTGCCGTCGAGAACGTCTCCAAGGAGATCCCGGCACTCGAATCCGTTGCGGCGGAGTGGCAGGAGGCGGCGTCCTTCTTCCCGGAACAGGGGTGCCTTCTCCTGGACGGCGCACCGTCGTGGGGAACACTCGCCGCAAAGCTCGGCAACAAGGGGAACCGTTCGGACTTCCGCAACAAGTACTGGTTCGGCCCGCCGCGCGAGGAGCGCGCCGAGCGTGGCGAGGGTATGCGGGACGTCCTGAAGGCGGCTGCGTCGCGCGGCGGCGGCCTGACGTCGTGGCGGGAGTCCGTCGCTCGCTTCCGTGACGCGCGACAGACGGTGCAGGCCATGCGGGACGAGCGTCAACGAGCGTATGAGGCACTCCTCGGCTTCAGCGGTTCGCATGCCACCGTCACCACCGCCCAGGAGACGGTTCACAGCGCCGAGCAGGACCTGGATGCTCTTGGGCAGCCGGCCGCGGAGGCCCGTGCGGCTCGCGGCAGGGCACACAGCGACCTCGGGGGAGCGGCCGGCCGCAGGGCGGGGCACCGTCGGCAACGTCCAGGGCTGATCCAGGGCATCTTTACCCTCGGTGCGGCGCAGCGCGACTGGCAGGCGGAGGACCAACTGCTGGCCCGGGCGGAGCAGACGGCTCGGGCCGCGTACGAGGCGCACACCCAGGAGGCGGCCGCGTACGACCGGGCGGAAGCGGCCCACAGAGGTGTCCTGGCCGAGGCTGTCCGGTCGCTCCGAGCGGCGGAAGGGCGCCACATGCAACTCCTGGCAACCATGCGGGCAGCCGTTGAGCGCTGGGGCACCAGTGTTCCGGGCCATGAGGAGCGCGGCGAGCGAACGGAGGAGGATGCCAGGGAGCTCTCCTCGCCCTGGTCGGATCCGGAGTTCACCCGGGCTCGCACCCGCCTCTTTCTCGCCGCGATGGATCTGCACCGTGCGTTCATCGAGGGCGCGGCCGACCGGATGCGCAAGAACCTCGACGCCGCGATGGACGTCCTGTGCGGCGACGCTCCCAAGACTCTGAAGCCGGAAGTGGTACTGGCGGCCTGGCAGAGCCTCTTCCTCGCGCTGCCCGTCGTCTCCACCACGTTCGCCTCACTGGACCGGATGTTCACCGGGCTTGGACCCCGGTCGCTGGGCTGGATGCTGATCGACGAGGCCGGCCAGGCGACCGCCCAGATGCCGGTGGGCGCCCTGTGGCGGGCGCGCAGAGGTGTCATCGTGGGCGATCCGCTGCAGCTGGAGCCGGTGGTCACACTGCCGCACACCGGTCAGCAGGCACTCCGCCGCACCTTCGGCGTGGTCGAGGAGTGGGAACCGTCCCGCACCTCGGCGCAGCGCGTCGCGGACCGGTTGAACACCTACGGCACATGGCTGCCCGCGCCCGACGGCTCGGAGGACGACCGGGTGTGGGTGGGTTCGCCTCTGCGCGTGCACCGACGCTGCGACGACCCGATGTTCACGATCAGCAACGAGATCGCCTACGACGGGCTCATGGTGCACGGGGTGCACCGGGACGACGACTACGCGGTAGCCCGGCGCGGCGTGTGGTGGCCGGTGACGGGCGGGCGCGCATCGCAGGGCAAGTGGTCGCCGGAGGAGGGAGATTGCGCCAACGTCATCGTGCACCGGCTGGTCGACCAGGGCCTGGACCCGGAGCGGGAGCTCTTCGTCATCAGCCCGTTCCGGGACGTCGTGGCCGGACTCCGCCGCAGCCTGTGCCGGGTTGTCCCCCGCGACAGGGTGGGCACTGTGCATACGACCCAGGGGAAGGAAGCCGATGTAGTGCTGCTGGTCCTCGGCGCGGGCGGAGAGAAAGCAGGACCGCGCGTCTGGGCGGCCTCCGCCCCGAACCTGCTGAACGTCGCGGTGAGTCGCGCGCGTCGGCGGCTGTTCGTCGTGGGCGACCACGACGCATGGCGCGGACACCAGCACTTCGACGTACTCGCACGTCAGTTGCCATGCATCTCGGAAGCCGAGCAGACGGCGATGCGGGATCTCGCTCCGCCCGTACTTGCCGAAGGATGCCGCTGCCGATAGTCGAGGGTGCGGACCGCCCGGGGGCCGCGCGTCGCAGCACCAGGAGCAGACCGGGCCGGCTCGATGGCCCGGAGTTGATCGTGCCGCACTCCCAAGACGAAGCCCGGGGTGCGGAGCGATGGCCGGCGAGTGGCCTCCTTTGACTGAATCGTGCTCCGGCCGGAACTCACTTGGGTGGGAGGCGATGCCGGTAGTGGCCAAGGACGTAGTGGGCGGGGATGAGCGTGAGCCAGAACCACATGGCTCCTTGAGTGTTGACGAAGGCCAAGGGAACGGAGAGACCAAAGACCAGAACGCTGGAAGCAAGCTGGGCCGTGAACCGGCGGCGGGCCACAGCGGCCGATGATGCGGGCGAGGGATGGACTTGGTGTTGCGTGAGCATCGAGAGGGTCGCGTGCACCGCATGGATCGCGGCCATGAGACCCGCGTAGAGGGCGACGGCTTCGGGCTGAGAGGCGTACTCGGCGAGGAGTCCAGTGGGAAAGGGCAGCAGCGCGACGAGTCCCAGACCGAGAAGGATCAGGCGGGTGACCACGGCCGTCTCGGTGGGCAGTGCGGTGAGGATGCGGCGGTGGTCACGCCAGAATCCGGCGATGAGTGTGAAGCTGAGTGCGAAGGCGGCGAGGTTGGGCAGCGCGTCGCTCAAAGCCTTGTGGAATGCCGCATCGTCCAGATGCGCGGGGATCGCCACATTGATGACGAGCAGTGTCATCGCGATGGCGTACATGGCGTCGGACAGAGCGATCAGGCGTGCCACGCTCGGGGCGTTCTTGTGCGTGCGCGTCTCTTCCGCCGGCTCCGTCATGTCGACGACTTTAGGGTGTTCTGCCCCGGTTGTGACGTATCGGCCGGGGCTTGAGCGACTCAGGGATGCCGCGAACGACGCGGCTCGCGCAGGCGGCTCCGGCAAAGAGGCCTGCCGACCTTGTGCGTGCGCGGGCCGTCCTGGACGAGCCGGTCAGGTTTGTCGTCCTGACGCCTTCCTGACGCTTTTCCCGCCTCGGGCTCTTCGCGGCACGCCTTCGCCCCCGGTGCCGTTCGAAACCGGGGGCGAAGGCGTGCGCGCGAGGTGTCAGCGCAGCTGCTCGTAAGCCGGCAGCGTCAGGAAGTCCGCGTAGTCCTGGTCCAGGGAGACCTGGAGCAGCAGGTCGTGGGCCTGCTGCCACTTGCCGGCGGCGAAGGCCTCGTCGCCGGTCTCGGCACGGATCGCGGCGAGTTCCTCGGCCGCGACCTTGCGGGCCAGCTCGGCCGTGGCGTGCTCGCCGTTCTCGAAGACCACGTCCGCGTTGATCCACTGCCAGATCTGCGAGCGCGAGATCTCGGCGGTGGCCGCGTCCTCCATCAGGTTGAAGATGGCGACCGCGCCCATGCCGCGCAGCCACGCCTCGATGTAGCGGATGCCGACCGCGACGGCGTTGCGCAGACCGTCGTAGGTGGGCTTGGCGTGCAGGGTGTCGATGGCGATCAGGTCCCCGGGGGCCACCGAGACGTCCTCGCGCAGGCGTTCCTTCTGGTTCGGCTTCTCGCCGAGGACCGCGTCGAAGGAGGCCATGGCGATCGGGACCAGGTCGGGGTGGGCGACCCAGGAGCCGTCGAAGCCGTCGTTCGCCTCGCGGTCCTTGTCGGCCTTGACCTTCTCGAACGCGACCTTGTTGACCTCGGCGTCGCGGCGCGACGGGATGAAGGCCGCCATCCCGCCGATCGCGTGGGCACCGCGCTTGTGGCAGGTGCGGACGAGGAGTTCGGTGTAGGCCCGCATGAACGGGGCGGTCATCGTCACCGCGTTGCGGTCCGGCAGGACGAACTTGGCGCCGCCGTCACGGAAGTTCTTGACGATGGAGAAGAGGTAGTCCCAACGGCCCGCGTTCAGCCCGGAGGCGTGGTCGCGGAGTTCGTAGAGGATCTCCTCCATCTCGTACGCGGCGGTGATCGTCTCGATCAGGACCGTGGCGCGGACGGTCCCCTGCGGGATACCGACGTAGTCCTGGGCGAAGACGAAGATGTCGTTCCAGAGGCGGGCCTCCAGGTGCGACTCCGTCTTCGGCAGGTAGAAGTACGGGCCCTTGCCGAGGTCGATGAGGCGCTGGGCGTTGTGGAAGAAGTAGAGGCCGAAGTCGACCAGCGCGCCGGGCACCGGGGCGCCGTCGAGCTGGAGGTGCCGCTCGTCCAGGTGCCAGCCGCGGGGACGGGTGACGACGGTCGCGAGCTCGTCGGCGGGCTTCAGGGCGTACGACTTGCCGGACTTCGGATCCGTGAAGTCGATCGCGCGGTTGTAGGCGTCGATCAGGTTGAGCTGGCCGAGGACGACGTTCTCCCACGTGGGGGCGGACGCGTCCTCGAAGTCGGCGAGCCAGACCTTGGCGCCCGAGTTCAGGGCGTTGATGGTCATCTTGCGGTCGGTGGGACCGGTGATCTCCACCCGGCGGTCGTTCAGGGCCGCGGGGGCCGGAGCGACCTTCCAGGAGTCGTCCGCACGGACCGCCGCGGTCTCCGGCAGGAAGTCCAGCGTGGAGGTGCGGGCGATCTCGGCACGGCGCTCGCCGCGGCGGGCGAGCAGCTCGTCACGGCGCGGGGTGAACCGGCGGTGCAGCTCGGCCACGAACGCGAGAGCCGCGGGGGTGAGGACCTCGTCCTGCCGGGGCAGGGGCTCGGCATCGACGATGGCCAGCGAGGACGGCGCTGGTGCGGACATGAGCTGTCACTCCTTCAGCGGGCGGTGCGGGCGGCGTCTCACGGCCGCCGGGTCGCCTGAAACGGCACGGCGTGCCATGGCTCCGGGATGCGGCCGTGGTCGCCGTCTGAGGTGCAGAGGGCTTCTGACCAGTGGATAGTAGTTTCCTCATGGTGGAAGTTCAATGGTTTGTTGATATCGAGATTCTCCGGGTCGACAGAAGTGCCGCCGTGCTGGCGCAGAGTGCCAGTGTGTTCACTCCAGGTGGGACAGGTCCTCCGCCGTGTCGATGTCGTACGCCTGAGCCACATCGGAACACTCGACGAGCGTGATCGCATCGCGATGAGCCCGCAGATAGGCACGCGCACCCTGGTCGCCCACCGCACCCGCCGCGATATCCGCCCACAGGCCGGCCCCGAACAGCACCGGATGGCCGCGTTCCCCCGCGTACGAGGCCGAGGCGAGACTCGTCCGGGAGCGGTACGCCGACCGCACCCGCGCCACCGCCTCCGCGCCGATCCCGGGCTGGTCGACCAGCAGGACCAGGGCGGCGTCCGCGCCCGTACCGGCGAGGGCGGCGAGGCCCGTCCGCAGCGAGGAACCCATGCCATCGGTCCACTCCGGGTTGACGCTCACCGTGCAGCCGGCCAGCTCGGCCCTGGCCCGCACCTCGTCGGCCGCCGCGCCGAGCACCACATGGACCGGGCCGCAGCCGCCGTCCCGCAGGATGCCGGCCGCATGGTCGACGAGAAGACGGCCGCGATGTTCGAGCAGCGCCTTGGGGCGGCCGCCCAGCCGGCGGCCGCCGCCCGCCGCGAGGAGCAGTCCGGCGACGACCGGAGTGGCGGACGGGGGAGGGGAAAGCGGTGTGCTGTTCATGCGGACTGGATACCTCAGACGGGCCGTTCCCGCACGGCCGGGCCCTCCCGCAACCGCTTGTGACCGCCCGGGACACACCGAGTTCCGGCCGCGGAGTGGCGCCCGGCACCTGTCATGGCGTTAACTTGCCCGCACCCCCGGACACTTGACCACGGTTCGGGACACGGTCGGAACACTGGCACGAAGGCGTGCGAGGGGGAGTGCTTTGTTGAAAAGCGTGGGGCAGGCGCGGGTGACCAGCAGCAACGAGGACCCGCGGGTGACGGAGCTGCGTACGGCGGTCTCGCGGCTCCGGCGGGAGCTGGCCGGACACCCCGCGGAGTTCCCGGACCGCGGGATCGCCGAGGACGAGCTGGCGGCGCTGGACGCGATGGCGGCCGGCGGTGCGCCCGAGATTCCCCGGCTCCGCCGGTCGCTGCTGCTGATCGCGGGGGCGGTCGGCTCGGTCAGCGCCCTGGCATCGGCGCTCAGGGACGTACGCGTCGCCGTGGACCTCTTCGGCGAGCCGCCGCGCCGCTGAGCCGGATCGAGTGGATTCCGGCTTCCGGCACGCGTACCGGGGGAGGGCGGCGGTTCAGCGGCGGATGAGCCTGCGGGCCGTCGCCGCCGCGACCGCCGATGTACGCGAGTCGACGCCCAGCTTGGCGTAGATGTGCACCAGATGGGACTTGACCGTCGCCTGGCTCAGGAACAGCTTCTTGCTGATCTGCAGGTTCGAAAGCCCCTCGCCGACCAGCTGCAGCACCTCCAGCTCGCGCTTGGTCAGCGCCTCCGCGGGGGTGCGCATCCGGTCCATCAGCCGGTGTGCGACGGCCGGGGCGAGGGCCGACCGGCCGGCCGCCGCCGTACGGACCGCGGCCGCCAGCTCCTCGGGCGGGGCGTCCTTCAGCAGATAGCCGGCGGCGCCCGCCTCGACCGCGGCCAGGATGTCGGCGTCCGTGTCGTACGTGGTCAGGATCAGCACCCTGGGTGCGTCCGGCACCGCGGTGATCGCCGCGGTGGCCTGGGAACCGTGCAGGCCCGCCCCGAACTGCAGATCCATCAGGACGACGTCGAACCCACCGGTCGCGGCCAGGGCGACGGCCTGCTCGGCGGTGGCGGCCTCGGCGGTGACATGGAAGTCGGGCTCGGTGTCCAGGACGGCGCGCAGCCCGGCACGGACCACGGGGTGGTCGTCGGCGAGCAGCAGCCTGATCGGAGCGGTCATGCGGAGTCCTGTCCGTTCGGGGCGGCGACGGGAAGCGGCAGTGTGAGGGCGACGGCGGTGCCCTGGCCGGGCGCCGACTCGACACTCAGCGTGCCGCCCAGGGACCGGGCCCGGGAGCGCATGGCCGGCAGACCGAAGCCACCCGTACCGGTGCCGCTGCCCGAGGCGGCGTCCGGGGCGGCCGGCCGGCCGCCGGCTGCGAATCCGTGGCCGTCGTCGACCACGTCCAGCGACACCGAGGTGTCCATGAAGCTCAGCGTGATCTCGGCCCGCCGCGCCTCGGCGTGCTGCACGGTGTTGGCCAGCGCGGACTGCGCGGTACGCAACAGCGCCACCTCGTACGGGGTGGGCAGCTCCACCGGGGTGCCGCTGACGGCGAACTGCACCGTGAGCGCGGAGTCCGTGGTGCGTGTCGAGAGGCGCTCCAGGGCGCCGGCCAGCGAGCCGTTCTCCAGATCGGGCGGGGTCAGCGCGCGGACGAAGCGGCGGGCCTCGGCGAGATTGTCCTGTGCCGCCTCGCGGGCCTGGCGGACATGCGGGGCGGCGGGTGCGTCCGGCGCCAGGGTGCGCTCGGCGGCGCGCAGCAGCAGCTGAATGCTGGAGAGACCCTGCGCGAGCGTGTCGTGGATCTCCCGGGCCAGCCGTTCGCGTTCGGCGAGCGTCCCTGCGGTGCGTTCGGCCGCGGCCAGCTCCGCCCGCGTCGAGACGAGCTCCTCGATGAGTTCGCGGCGCCGCTCGCTCTCCCGGAACAGCGCGTCGTACCCGAGCACCGTGGCGACGGCGACCGCCGCGCCGAGCAGCGGGCCGATGAACGTGCCGGGCGTGACCGCCTGCCCGTGCAGCAGGAAACTGGTGATGGCGGCGGCCGCGGTGACCCCGACCGCGGGCAGGCTCCAGCGCATCGGCAGCAGATGCAGCTGAAGGAAGTAGAGCGGGAAGGCCACCCACAGACCGTCCGGCGAGAGGACCAGCAGCACCAGCCAGAGCGCGCCCAGCACGGCGAGCCAGCAGGCCCCCGCCCGGGTCCGCGGCTGCACGACGGGAGCGAGCGCGCCCGCCGCGTACACCGCGGCCAGCACGCAGCAGACCGCGACGACGGCGGTGGCGTGCTGCGCCCCGCCGCTCACGGCCTTGACGGCGGCCAGCGCCAGCAGACCCAGCAGCAGGGCGTGCAGGCACAGCCGCAGCGCGGCGGCGACCGGGGGATGGACGGGTGATTCCATGATGCGTCCAGCGTAGGCGCGAGGCGCCCGGCGCCGGTCAATCGAAAGGTTGATGTCGGGCCCAGCCGGCGGCCGATGTTTCCCCGGCCGCGCCGGCCGACGCTGGAGTCATGTTCGTTGCATGGAGAGATCTTCGGTTCGCCAAGGGCCGGTTCGCCCTCATGGGCACGGTCGTGGTGCTGATCACGCTGCTCGTGGGTCTGCTGTCCGGTCTCACGGCCGGTCTGGCCAAGGAGAACACCTCGGCCGTCACGGGGCTGAGCGCCGACCACCTGGCGTTCGCCGCCCCGCCCGACGGCCAGTCGGTGTCCTTCACCAATTCCACCGTCAAGGAGAGCGCCTGGCGCAGCTGGGCCGGGCAGCCCGGCGTCGAGAAGGCGCAGCCGCTCGGCATCCGTACGCTCAACGCCGCCGCCGCGGCGGGGGAGCGGACGGCGGCCGTCTCCGCGTTCGGCGTCGAGCCGGACGGCGGACTGGCACCATCCGGAGCCCCGGTGGGACCGGGAAAGGTCGTGCTCTCCGGGCAGGCCGCCGACGACCTCTCCGCCCGGGCCGGTGACCGGCTGCGGCTCGGCGGCCACGAAGTCACCGTCGCGGCGGTCGCCGGCGACGCCTCGTACAGCCACACGCCGGTCGTGTGGACCGCGCTGGACGACTGGCAGCGGTTCGGGGCCGACGGCACCGGCTCCGACCGTGCCACCGTGGTCGCCCTGACCACCTCCGACGGCGCCGACCTCGCGGCGGGCGACCGGGCCGCGGGCACCAGCACGCTCAGTCTGGACGGCTCCCTCACCGCCATCGGCTCCTACCAGGCGGAGAACGGCTCGCTCCAGCTGATGCGCGGCTTCCTCTTCGCCATCTCCGCCCTGGTCATCGGCGCCTTCTTCACCGTCTGGACGATCCAGCGCAGCGGCGATGTCGCCGTGCTCAAGGCACTGGGTGCCTCCACGCGGTATCTGCTCCGGGACGCACTGGGCCAGGCCGTGGTGATGCTCGCCATCGGTACGGGGATCGGCACCGCGCTCGCCTCCGGTATCGGCGCCCTGGTCAGCGGCGGGGCCGTGCCCTTCGTCCTGGAGGCGTCGACCGTCCTCGTCCCGGCCGCCGTCATGATCGTCCTCGGCGCCGTCGGGGCGGCCCTGTCCATCCGGCGGATCACCGCCGTCGACCCGCTCACCGCACTCGGGAGTGCCCGATGACCCTCATGCTCACCGATGTCACGCTCACCTACCCCGACGGCGACGGGCGGCTCACCGCCCTGGACCGGGTCGGCCTGGAGGTGCCCGCCGGCAACCTCACCGCCGTCGTCGGCCCCTCAGGCTCGGGCAAGTCGAGCCTGCTGGCCGTGGCCGCCACCCTGGTCACCCCGGACGAGGGCGCCGTCGTCGTCGCCGGGACCGACACCGTGCGGCTCAGCCGCGCGGACAAGGCCGAGCTGCGCCGCGAGCGGATCGGCATCGTCTTCCAGCAGCCCAACCTGCTGCCGTCCCTGACCGCAGCCGAGCAGCTCCAGGTCATGGCCCATCTGTCCGGTGGCAGTACCCGGGCCGCCCGGAGCCGGGCGCTGGAACTGCTCGACGCGGTCGGTCTCGCGGACAAGGCCGACCGCAGGCCGCACCAGCTCTCCGGCGGCCAGCGCCAGCGGATCAACATCGCGCGGGCCCTGATGAACGATCCGGCGGTCCTGCTCGTCGACGAACCGACCAGCGCACTGGACCACGAACGAGGTGCGGCGGTGCTGGATCTGCTCGTCACGCTGACCCGGCAGCGGTCCACGGCGACCGTCATGGTCACCCATGACCCGACCCATCTGGACCGGATGGACGTGACGGTCACGATGCAGGACGGCCGGCTGACGGCCCCGGCACTGGCCTGAAGCGCTTGACCGATGCGCGGGGCCGGGGCGTGCGGGCGAAGGGGGGGGCCGGGGCCCCCAGGGGCCGGCGCCCCCCGACGGGGTGCCGGGGGGGGGGGGGGGGCGCCCCCGGCCGGCCCCGGCAGGCCCCCCCCCGCGCGGGCGGCCAT